>DASZIA010000212.1:0-27711 GCA_035949535.1 Planctomycetaceae bacterium
CCGATCCATCGGTCCTGCCGGTCTCTCTCGTCGCGAACGCGAACGGCGCCGGCGGCGCCTCCGCCGCGGCGGACGTCCGCCTTCTTCAAGAGTTCGCTCGGCGCCGGCTTCCTCCCGTTCCTCGCCTTCGTCGATTCCTTCGAGCTCCGGACGTTCGTCAAAATCGGAGCCACGCTCTTCCGCGACGGGTGGCTCGCGCCAATCCTCGTCGGACCGTTCGACAGGCTCGCGGTATTCTTCACGGCGGCTCGGCACCGAAGGCTCAGAAGGGCTCCCCATTTCGAGCAGCCCGGACCCGAAATCATCCAGGTAATCAGGCGGATGCTGAGAGGAACGCGGTGGTTCGGGGCGAGCCGGCCGTTGCGAGCTCCGCTCGGGGGGGCGCCCCTCGCCTCGTGATTCTTCCGATCGCGGGCGTTCTGCTCGACGGCCTTCCGAGCGATGCCCTCCCTCAGAACGATGCCCCCCCTCAGGTCGCTGAGCGGGGGGGCCGGGCGCGGGGCGCTCCTCTCGCCGTGATTCTTCGCTTTGTCGCTCGGGTCTGGGCCCTTCGGTCCGTCGCTCTCCGCCGCGTGGGCGATCGCTACGCTCCCGACGTCCGCCCGATTCGCGTCGACCGGGGCCTCGTTCGCCACGGCCACCGCGTCCGCCGCCGCCTCCTCGTCCGCCGCCACCACTTCGTCCACCGCCTCCCCGACGGCCTCCGCGGTCGCCCGATTGGGGCCGTTCGTGCGAGGGTTCGTGTTCTTCGCTCCACTGCCAGTTCTTGAGCGGGTCCCAATAGGCGTCGTCTTCGTCAGCGGAGGGTTGCTCGCCAGTCGGCTCTTGCGATTCGCCCGTCGGGGCTTGTTCGTGCGCGCGTCCTTCGTGACGCGGCTGCTGCTCCCGCCGCTCCTCGCGCTCGTGGCGTCGACGAGGCGGTTCGCTCTCGGCCGATTCCGGGCGTCCGGCCGGCTCCTCGTTGGGAGATTCGGGTTCCGGCTCTCGGGTCCCGCCGAATGGGGCCTCGAGGTCGAGGTCGGCACCGAAATCATCTTGGGCAGGGGGAGGCGCCGACCGAGGGCGCTCCGCACGGGGAGGGCGAGCTGGGCTACGCTCGGACCGTCGCGATTCGTGCCTCTCCGGTCGCGCGGATTCCTTTCGCTCGGGAGCGGGCCGCGCGGGCTCTGCGGTAGGTGGAGTGGGAGTCTTCGCCCCGGGGGCCGTCGGAGCCGGCTCGTCGAGCAGCAGGTCCTCGGAAGAAATCTGGGCGTCGGCCGCCGGGCTGGCTCCCAGGTCGATTCCGAACAGATCTTCGGCCAGGGTCTCCCAAGAATCTTCCTCGCCGCCAGAGCCGGCGCGCAATGGATCGGCGTTCATAAAGCGTTGATCACGATCGTCAAGCGAACGCGCGGCCAGTCACTTCGAAGAAAAGCAGCGAAAACCGCCGCGCAGGGAAAGCACTAGCCGAAAAATAGCAGGCGCGCACGCTGCTTTCAAGCTGGGGCCGTTTCGCCTACTTTTGGCCTGCGCCCACCGGTTCTCGAACTCGCGCCGCCACGGGCGCTTCTGGTTCGGCGGCTGCGCGCAATTGTGCCTCAAACATCCGCGACACCTTGCGGAGAAACCAGCTCGGCGACAGCCGCTTGAGATACCAGTTGAACCTCGCCTCAAACGGCTCCATGACGTAGAGCTGCTTGCGCTGCATCGCCCGGATTGCAGCCTCGGCGACATGCTCCGCCGTCATCTTGGTCTCGGCAAACCCCTTTTCAAAGAGCCTTCGCTCCTCGGGCTGGGACCAACGCGATTGATCGAGCAGATTCGTGCGGAAGACTGACGGGCAAAGGGCCGTCACGCCGACGTTGAACGGCATCAACTCGCTGTAAAGCGTCTCGGAAAGGGCGAGCATCCCGGCCTTGGTGACGTTGTACGCGGCCATGGTCGGAGCCGAGGCGATTGCGGCCAACGAGCACGTGTTGATAATGTGTGCCCCGCGCGGATTGGCCTTGAGCCATTCGACGAACGTGTGGCAGCCGTTGATGCCGTTCCACAGGTTGACGTCGACGATCCAATGCCAGTTCTCGATCGAATACTCGCCGACGCGACCCGAGCCGGCGACGCCTGCGTTGTTGACCAACAGGTCGAGCTGCGGCCAGCGAGCCTGAAGGCGCTCGTGGAGGGCCCGCCACTCTTCGATGCTGCGCACGTCGAGATGCTCGACGAAGCCGTCGCCGCCTGCCTGCCGGACCAGTCGCAGCGTCTCTTCGTTTGCCGTGTCGTTGACGTCCGCCAGGCAGAGGTTCCAGCCGTCTCGGGCTAACCGGAGCGCGATCGCGCGGCCGAGTCCGCTGGCGGCGCCGGTGATCAGGCCTGTCTTGCACTGTTTGCCGTCTTCGAGTGGCATGGGAGGTCTTTTCTGTTTCAAGATAAAACCGGCGACCTAGAACCGGCGGGCTGACACCCGCCGCTCGCCAAGATCGTTGCTCGCCGGGCTATTTCGTCGCGATGTGCTCGGGCGGGGCGTTTTTGGCGACCATTTTCAAGATGTTGTCGATCAAGATCTCGCCCGTATTCTCTCCCAACGACGTGCGGGAGACGTAGTCGTACCGCGGGAAGCTGTGAAAATCGACCTTCGTAAGGATGTAGCCGAAGGCGTCGTTGGTCAGCCCAAAGAGCAGGTTGTGCTCGCCCCGCATCTTGCGCTTGAGATAAAACCCAATGTTCGGCAGCGCCTCGCCCGGAATGGTGACGATCTGCGCGTTGCCCAAATTGATCAGGTTGAGCCGGCAGGGCACGCTGTGGTTGGCGTCGTTGTGCGGATACTTGAGGGGTGAGCCGGCGGTGATGGCCCACATCAGCGGGTTGTCGACTGGGAAATCGACGTTGATCGAGTCGCAGACGAGCTGCGGGTTTTCCTGAACGGGCGCGATCTTGACGATCCGCTGAGCTTCGTCAGCCATCAAATGGCCGATCCGCAGGCATTCGTCCCATGTGCGGGAGTCGTTCCAGACGCCTTCGATCAGGCTCCGCGGCTTGTCGAGGGTCCGATTGTCGGCAGTGATCATGCCGCCCTGCGCGCCATTCATGAAGATCGCCATGCCGCCGGCGTCCTGCTCGAGCTTGTCGCACAGCGGCCCGATCAGATCGGGGCTAAGGATGCCGACCTCGTTGCCGAGGACCTCCGGATGGATGGCGTAGTTCACCAGTGTGACGACGTTCTTGCCGTCGGCCGATTGGGCCTGGATCACGCTCATCCGTTTGTCGTAAAGCTGGGGCGCGTAGTAGTTGTAGGCGATTTTTCCCTTCGCTTCGCCGGTGGCGATCTTGAGACGGCAAGGAGTCAAGTGGTCAAGCGCGTCATTCAGGGCTTCGGCCGCCTTGTCGCAGACGAACTCCATGTAATGCAGGTCGCCGGTATGGCCCCCTTTTGCATCGGGAAAGCCGTAGCAATCGGGCGCGCTGTGCGTGTGCGTCGAGCCAATCAGGATATTCTTGGCCGGGATGCGGCTCACGCGCTCGCGGACGCGGTCGCCCAGCACGCCGGGAAAACCGAGATTGTCGACGCTCACGATGGCGACCGTGACGTCACCCTTTCGCAGGACGACGGCCCGCGTCATCAAATCGCCCCGCTTCTCATGCACCGGATGCGGCCGACCGATTCCCCCGGAGACCGGCAGCAGCGGATTGGGCGTGATCACTCGCTTGGCGGCCCCGACCTGGATGTCGGCCCGGACCGACGCAAGCGCGCCAAACTCGAACACAAGAACGACAGCGAACCCCGCGAGCAGACAACGCCTCAAATGAATCACGGCTGGGCAATCTCCTGAAAGCGGTGACAAGGAGGCCGGGAGGGGGCACAAACGACCAACGACCGCGAGGTTCATTGGGGGGCCTGGATCTCAACGTCTCCAGCCTACGAAAGCCAAGCGACGCATTCCAGCAACAGCCGCCGAAAGCTGCCCGCCGTGCGATTCAACGCGAAAACGCTCGGTGAAGCGCCCGCGTATCGCTAAGATAACTCTCGGAGCCGTAGCTCAATCGGTCAGAGCAGCAGACTCATAATCTGTTGGTTCTGGGTTCGAGTCCCAGCGGCTCCACCTTTTTGCTCCGCACGGGCGCGATCAGTGCTTCCCGATGTCGTAGCAAAGCAGGTTGTCCTGATCGCGCAGGTACAGGCACCGGTCGACGATCACCGGGTGCGGCCAGCTTTCGGCGTTGTGAGTGGGCAACATGAACTTGCTTCGAAGATGGTACCCGTCGGACGAGGCGTCGATCAGGGCCATCATGCCATCCTGGTAACGGAAATAAAGCTCGCCGTCGGCTCCCAGCACGCCGGCCGAGCCGGTGCCAGGCCCCCGTCCGCCGTTCCAGACAATCTTGCCGGTTTTCCAGTCGAGGCAGAGCGGGAAGCCGTTGTTGTGGCCGTTGCCCATGTAGATGTAGTCGCCGAGGAGGACCATGCCGCCGTGATGGTTCTGCACTTTGTTGCCGGGGAGGAAGTAGACCTCGTGGGCCTTGACGGAGTCTCCGTCTCTCTTCAGCTCCAGAAGAGCCGCGCCGGCCTGGTAGCCTGTGGAGGCGAACACATAGTCGTCTTTGACGATGGGTGTCGGGATGTTGGCGACGCGGTTGGCAATGCGGTTGTAGTTCCAGAGGAATTTGCCGTCGTCGGAGCGGAACGAGACGAGCCCCTGTCCGACGATTTGCACGTACTGTTTCACGCCGGCGCCATGGCTGATCATGATCGATGAGTAAGCGGCCCCGGGGATGCCATTGGGGCCCAGGTCGGCAGGGGGCTTGCCTTTCCAAATGGTGGCCCCGGTTTTCTTGTCGAGCGCGACCATCAAAGCGTCGTCGCCACCGGGCGTGCAGACGATTTTTTCGCCGTCGATGAGGGGCGACTCACTGTAGCCCCAGCCCGACATCATGTGTCCGTGAAAGTCCTTCGGAAAACGTTTGTGCCAGATGATCTTTCCGTCGCTCGTATCAAGGCACGAGAGCTCGCCGTTACGGTCGAGGGCGTAAAGTCGGTCACCATCAACTGCGGGCGTGCAGTTGGGGTCGCCGCCGCCGACCTTCTGCGACCAGAGGGCTTTTCCGGTTTGCTCGTCGAGGCAGACGACCATGCAATCGCCCGCCGCTCCACCAC
The DNA here is from genome assembly GCA_035949535.1 of Planctomycetaceae bacterium. Lineage (GTDB taxonomy): Bacteria > Planctomycetota > Planctomycetia > Planctomycetales > Planctomycetaceae > DASPSM01. The sequence continues at coordinate 5,129 of DASZIA010000212.1, forward strand.
GGTTCTGGGGAGGCCGGGCTGCACCTTGGCCGCGACCCGCAGCTGCTGAGGCGCGGGCCGGGCGCGGGCGCTTTGCCGGCTGAGCAGCGTAGCCGCCCGTTGGCGCTCCGACCTGGCCCATTGTGTAAATCTTGCCGTCCACGACGGCGACGTTGGAATAACCGCCACCCAGCCCCGAGGCTTTCCACTTGAGCGGCGGTCCGTTCTCGGGCCATTTCTTCAGCAGCCCCGTATCGGGCGAAATATTGTCGCGATTCGGGCCCTGCCACCCAGGCCACGAATCGGCCGACACGAGCGACATTTCGGCGAGCAGGGCGACAGTGATCAGACCCAAACCAAGGCGGGCGGGGCGGCGCATCAGCAGGACTCCGGCGATGAATGATCGGGGCGGGAAATCAATTGCGCGGGGTGTAAATCGAGTATAGAGATCGAAAAAAACGCCCGCAACCGGCGGCGAAAACGGCCCCAAATCGTACAATGAGGCCCTTCTCCCAACGAAGGCGTACAGCATTGTAATCGGCGAGCGGCGGGTGTAAGCCCGCCGGTTCTTCCCGGTTCTTAAAGGAGCGGGCGAGCTTGGCGAGCGCAAAGAACCTGGTCGTGGCCCAATCCGGAGGCCCATCGCCAGTCATCAATAACAGCCTGCGCGGCCTGATCGAGACGGCCCGCGATTATCCGCAGATCGGCACGATCTACGCCGGCTGGCACGGCATCGAGGGTGTGCTCAAAGAAGAACTGCTCGATATCTCCGCGCAACCGCCCGAGGAAATCTCGCTCTTGCGCGTGACGCCGGCGGCCGGTTCGATCGGCACGTGCCGCTACAAGCTCCGCGAATCGCAGCAGGAAGACTTCGACCGGATTCTCAATGTCTTTCGCGCGCACGATGTCGGCTACTTCTGCTACATCGGCGGCAACGACTCGATGGACACCGCCAACAAGGTCGCCCAACTGGCGGCAAAGCGCGGCCTCGATCTAATCGCTGTCGGCGTTCCAAAAACGATCGACAACGACGTCGGTGACAGCGAGTTCAAGCTCATCGATCACACGCCCGGCTACGGCAGCACGGCCCGTTATTGGGCACACGTCGTGCAGTATGCCAACGAGGAGAATGCGGGAAGTAGCCCGGCCGACCCGGTGCTCGTGCTGCAGGCAATGGGTCGCAAGATTGGATTCATCCCGGCCGCCGCCCGCCTGGCCGATCCCGAGCGGGCATTGCCGCTGCAGATCTACTTGGCCGAGCGGCCCGTGACGCTGGAGCAAATCGCCGACAACGTGACCGGGCTTTTGCGGCGAGCCGGACGGGCGATCCTGGTCGTCAGCGAAGGATTGTCGATCGCAGACCTCGGCGCGAGGAAGGACGCGTTCGGCCACACCCAATTCAGCTCAAGCGACCTGACGGTCGCCCAGGCCCTCATCAACGCACTCAACGCGAAGGGCTTGCCGGTGAAGGGTGCCGCCCGGGCGAATGTTCCGGGAACCGATCAGCGGCACAACATGATTTATGCCTCGACAGTCGACCTGGAGGAGGCGTACCGCGCCGGGCAAAAAGCGGCCGAGCTGGCGGCCTCGGGAACCGGCGGCTTTATGGCGACCGTACTCCGCGAGCCGGGGCTGCTCTACAACGTGCGCTACGACAAGGTCCCGCTCGCCGAGGTGGCTAACAGCGAGCGAACCTTCCCGCCCGGCTGGATCAGCGCCGACGGCACGGACGTCACCGACGAATTCATCCGCTACGCCCGCCCGTTGATCGGCGACGACTGGCCCAGTCTGCCGTTGGTCGACGGTCGAGTGCGTCTGGCACGATTGCAACCGCTCTTCGCCGCACAGAAACTACCAGCATACGTTCCGCAGGCGGACCGGAAAGAAGGCGAGCGGCGCGTGTAAGCCCGCCGGTTCGTCGGTTTTCCAGATCGCCGGGCCATAAAAGATTTAATGAAATCAGAACCGGCGGGCTTACACCCGCCGCTCGCCGGGGACGCGACGTGGATCGTTACTGGCTGCTCACGTGGACGACGTATGGCACTTGGCTGCCGGGCGACGAGCGGGGTTTTGTAAGCGGCGTTCGCGAAGGGGACGGCGACCGCGCGATTCACAATCAACCAGGCACCGAATACGACCGTAAGCTCCGCGGCCTGACGCAATTCGCCGAGCGAAATCAAAAAACTGCAAGCGTGCGATTGACGCGGGAGCAAGCTGAGGCAGTGTGCCATCAAGTCCAGAAGACCGCCGCTTTCCGGCAGTGGAAGCTCAGTGCTGTCGCGGTGATGGCCAACCACGTCCATGTTGTCGTCGGCGTGTCCGGAGATCCCGAGCCCGATACCCTGTTGCGAGATTTCAAATCCTTCGGGTCGCGTGAGTTGAATCGTTTGATGACGGTTCATCAGCGTTGGTGGACACAATCCGGCTCAACACGTAAGTTGCCAGATGAAAGCGCCGTCGTCGCGGCAATCCGCTACGTGGAAGGTCAAGAACGCCCGCTGGCGACTTGGTTTCCAGGACTTTAAGGCGAGCGGCGGGTGTCAGCCCGCCGGTTCTTTGATTTCCGCACGACCCGCCGGGGCGCAGAAGAGAGAAATCAAAATCAGAACCGGCGGGCTTACACCCGCCGCTCGCCAGAACCATCTCTGAGAGGGAAAAGTGTCAGGCAATCCGTTGGATCGCTTCGCGCCGCGGCATGACTTTCTGGTCGGCATCGATTCCGACGGCTGCGCGTTCGACACGATGGAGGTGAAGCACAAGGAGTGCTTCATCCCCAACACGATCCGCTTTTTTGATCTGCAGCCGATCTCGAAATTTGCGCGCGAGGCGGCTGAGTTCGTCAATTTGTATTCCAAGTGGCGGGGGATCAATCGGTTTCCGGCCCTCACGATGACGCTCGATCTGCTGCGGGACCGCGCCGAAGTCGCGCGACGCGGCGTGCGGATCGCGCAGGTGGCCGGGCTCGTCGATTGGATCGGCCGCGAGAGCAAACTCGGGATGCCCGCGCTCAAGGCCGAGGTGGCGCGGGCGAACGACCCGGACCTGACACTGGCCTACGCCTGGTCGCAGGCCGTCAACGATGCCGTCGATGCCATGGTGCGCGGCGTGCCGCCGTTTCCCTACGTGCGCGAGTCACTCGACAAACTGGCCGGCGTGGCTGACGTGATTGTCTGCTCGGCCACGCCCGGTCAGGCACTCAAAAAGGAGTGGGAAGAGCACGGCATCGCCCCCTATGCGGTAGCCATCTGCGGGCAGGAGGTCGGAAGCAAGAAGGAGATCCTGGCGCAGGCGTCAAAGGCTAGCTACCGGCCCGAGAATGTCTTAATGATCGGCGACGCCCCGGGTGACTTGGCGGCAGCGAAAGCCGTGGGAGCCCATTTCTTTCCGGTGAATCCAGGATACGAGGACTTGAGCTGGGAGCGATTCTTTCGGGAGGCTTGCGATCGATTTCTGTGTCGTGGCTATGGAGCAGAATACGAAAGCGGTCTCGTAGCGGAGTTCGAAGGATATCTGCCAGACAAACCGCCGTGGCACGCGGGATCGCGGTGAATCGGGCGAGCGGCGGGTGTCAGCCCGCCGGTTCTGCATTTTGATTTTGATACATCAGCGTTTTGATTTTGCACTGTGCAGGAGTCGGTGGTTTTGAACAAGATCTGGAAGAACCGGCGGGCTGACGCGCGCCGCTCGCCCGGACGCAAGTAGGGAGTGCGAGATGGCAGGACAACACGACATCGGCCTGATCGGCCTGGCGGTGATGGGGCAGAACCTTGTCCTGAACATGGCCAATCATGGCTTTTCCGTCGGCGTCTTCAATCGCACGACGAGCAAGGTCGATGAGTTTCTGGCGGGCCCCGCCAAGGGCAAATCGATCGGCGGATATCACGCGCTGCCCGAGTTGATCGCCAGCCTCCGCCCGCCCCGCAAGATCATGATGATGGTCAAGGCCGGCCCGGCCGTTGATGAGCTGTTGGGTGAACTCGTTCCGCACTTGAGCCGCGGCGACATCTTGATCGACGGGGGCAATACGTATTTCGCCGACACCGAGCGCCGCGTCAAAGAGGCCGACGCCAAAGGAATGCTGTATGTCGGAACCGGCGTCTCTGGAGGCGAGGAGGGGGCGCTCAAGGGTCCGAGCATCATGCCCGGCGGAACGAGCGCCGCGTGGCCGCAGATTAAACCGATCTTTCAATCCATCGCCGCCAAGGTGGGGCCGAAGGGGGACATTCCGTGCTGCGAATGGATCGGGGAAGGGGGCTCGGGCCATTACGTCAAGATGGTCCATAACGGCATCGAATACGGCGACATGCAGCTCATCTGCGAGGCGTATTTCCTGCTCAAGCAGGCGCTCGGGCTCAGCAATGACGAGCTGTATGACGTCTTCGACGCCTGGAACCGCACCGAGTTGGAAAGTTATCTGATCGAAATCACCCGCGACATCTTCAGCGTGAAGGATCCCGACTCGGGCGGGTTTCTTGTCGACAAGGTTCTCGACACCGCCCAGCAGAAGGGGACCGGCAAGTGGATGAGCCAGCACGCGCTCGATTTGGGCGTGCCGACGACGCTCGTCACCGAAGCGGTCTTCGCGCGTTGCCTGTCGGCCCAGAAAGCGGCCCGCGTGCGTGCGTCGAAAGTGCTCACCGGGCCGCAAGGCTCGTTTGGGGGAGATCGAACGGCGTTCATCGAAGACGTGCGCCGCGCGCTCTACGTGTCAAAGATTTCCAGCTACGCGCAGGGCTTTGTGCAGCTCGACGCGGCGGCCCGCGAACTGGGGTGGAAGCTCAATAACGGGCAGATCGCTTTGCTGTGGCGGGGTGGCTGCATCATCCGCGCACGGTTCTTGGAAGACATCAAGAAAGCCTTCGACAAGACGCCGGGGCTCGAGAACCTGCTGCTGGATGACTTTTTCCGCAAGGCCATCACCGACGCACAGCCGAGTTGGCGCCGCGTCGTCTCGACGGCTGTCGAGCTGGGGCTGCCCGTGCCGGGCTTTTCATCGGCCCTGAGCTATTACGACGCCTATCGCCGCGATCGGCTGCCGGCCAATCTCTTGCAGTCGCAGCGCGACTACTTTGGCGCGCACACGTATCAGCGAGTCGATAAGCCGGGGACGTTCCACACAGATTGGATCCGGGAACGGAAATCGCGCGGCGAATGAGTCCTTGTTTTGTGTGCCACTGCTGAGACGTCCGCGGCTCAGCAGTGTCGTCGAAGCTGGTGCTCGATGCGCCGGAGCACTGCTGAGCCGAATCGTCTCAGCAGTGGCACACAGACGCCCGCGAATTAGCGTTGGTAAATCGGCAAGAAGCCGTTGTCGAGCTGCAGGATCGTGAGGTTGATCGACGTCGGGTACACAGGCCCGTAAGGGCCCTCTTTCCAGGCGCCCGAGGGAGACTGCTTGAACACGATCTCCTTGCTGACATAGTCGAAGTACTTCTTCCACTTCTCGTCGCCCATGCGGTACATCACCTGCGCGTAATAGTAGTGCGTATAGTGCCAGTGGCCGAAATAGCGGGTCGCGGAGCTGCCGGGCCAGACGTTCTTTTCGCAGTAGTCCATCAGCTTCTTGACGTATTCGTTGTCGTACTCGCCCGCGTTGAATAGGCTGGCGATGGCGGCCGCGGTGATCGCCGGCCGCGTGCCTCCGCCGCGAATGCTGTACTGCACGCCGCCGTCGGAAGCCGTACAGCGCTTGATGTATTCAACCGCCTGCTTGATCGACTGCTGCGGAACGGGAATGCCCGCGTTACGACAGGCCCTCAGTCCCTGCACCTGAGTGACGCAGGTCGAGCCTTCGTCGAAATCGGGCTGGTCTTTGTGTGAGACGTAACCCCAGCCGCCGGCCGGCGTCTGCGCTCCGACGCTGAAATCGACCGCCTTGGTGAGCACTTTTCGCAGGTCTTGCCGCCGCGTCAGGTCCTCTTCCTCGCCGAAGATCTGCGAGAGGAAGAGCATCGCGAAGCCATGGCCGTAGGTGTAATGGTAATCGCGGCTGTAACCGATGAGCCCGGTGTCAGGGTTCGCGAGCTCGATCAGGTAATCGACGGCCAGCTTGATGTTTTCGGCGTATTTGCCGCGAGTGGTCGTCGATCCTTCGCAGGCCAGGGCGTTTCCCGCGAGGGAAGTCATCGCCACGCGGTACTGACCCCCGGTCGCTTCCCAATAGCCTTGCCGTCGCTGCTCCCGGGCGAGGAAGTCGAGCCCGCGCTTCACGGCTTCGATGACTTTGGGATCTTTGAGCGAGACGGGTGCCGCGAACGCGTCCCTGCCTGCCGCTCGGCTCGCCGCCGCCATCGCCAACAGTCCAGCCACGTCCGTGAGAAACTGCCGCCGGGCGATTTGCATTGCGTGCCTCCTGTTGGAAGCATAGACCCGCCGCAGTCGGCTAACAAGACCGATCAGACAGAGCGCGGTCGTTCGTAATTTTGGAATTAAGCTTCCGGCTCGACCGAGAAGGGGAAACAATCAGCCGGCTGGGCGACGCGAAGATAATCGACCATCGGCACGATCATCGAGTCGGTGAGCGCCCCGGCGTTGAAGGCGATGCGGTCGTTCGATGTGAGTGCGGAGTCGAGGTAGAGGTCAAAAGGCAGGATCGGGCGACCGAAGGGCGGAACTGACCCCGGAACCAGCCCGGTGGCGGCTTTGAGTTCGTCCGCCGTGGCAAAGCGCAATCGCTTGAATCCGAATTTCCCTCGGAGTGCCGCCGAATCGACTTTGCGGTTGGCCGGCAGCACGAACAGGCGGAACTGATCGTCGTCGCCTTTCATCAACAGGGCTTTGCCGCCGACGCGCAGCTCTTCACCTCGAGCCAGGGCCGATTGCTCAGACGTCGTGGTCGGCTCATGGTGGACCTCGCGATAGGCGACGCCCTGCGACGTCAGCCAGTCGCGAAGGGCGGTCAGGACGGGTGGGTCGCTCATATTGCTAGTTCCAAAGAGCCGCGCACGCAGTAAGCGGTCCGCCGCAGGCGGTTAGTGCAGGCTAACTGCATGAGCGCGAGTCGAACTAACACGCGGCTAGCCCGCAACAAAACCGCTTACTTCGTTCGCGGCTCTTTAATCGCGGATGACCATCATCGGGCGGACTGCCTCGGGTCGGATGTGACAAGCACCATTGCGAAGCCGTCGTAACCCTTGCTGCCGACGGTTTGCAGGGCCGTCGCCGTGACTCGAGGCTCGGCGGCCAGCATTTCGTTCATGCGGCGGACTCCCTGCACGCTGGCATCCCGGCTCTTCTCATCGATCACGGCCCCGTCGCGGATCACATTGTCGATGATGATCAAGCTTCCGGCGCGCGTCAGCTCCAGCGAGCGGGCAAAATACTCGGGATTGTTCGGCTTGTCGGCGTCGATGAAGACCAGGTCGAAGGGCGCCGGCATGTCGGCCGCCACTCCCGGCAAGAGATCGAGTGCCAGTCCGACGCGCACGTCGACGACGTCTGACAGCCCGGCGCGAGCAATGTTCGCGCGGGCCACCGCGGCATGTTTGGGATCCGATTCGAGCGTAATCAGTCGTCCGCCGGGAGAAATTGCTCGAGCCATCCAGATGGTGCTGTACCCGCCGAGTGTGCCGAATTCGAGGATGTTCTTGGCGCCCAGCATGCGGGCCAGAATGAACAAGAGTTTGCCGAGGTTGGGCGTGACGCTAATCGCAGGGAGGCCAGCCGCGCTACTCGCTTCGAGTGCGGCATCCAAAGCAGCATCGGGAGCAACGAGAAGATCGGTGAGATAGCGGTCAACCGCCGTCCATTGCTCTTTGGTCATCCGTCTTTACGACCCCTTGAGGACCCATTGCACGGCGCGGTAGTGAAGCTCGGCGGAATTGGCGAGCGAGAGTTTGATTTTGAGGCGTTCGCGGTAAGTGTCGACCGTGCGGGGACTCAGGTGGAGCCGGGCGGCGATCGAACGGGTCGTCAGGCCGCGGCCGATCATCTCGAAGACCTCGAGCTCGCGGTCCGAAAGGCTTTCGACCGGTGATGCGGCGCTCATCGGCTCGCTGGCCGCGGCTCGTTCGAGAAGTCGTTGCGTCAATTCCACGCTGAAGTGCATCGATCCGGCCAAAACGCGGCGAATCGCCTGCAACACGGCCCGCACAGGCTGCTGCTTGCTGACATAGCCCTTCGCTCCGGCTCGCAGGACCCGTTCCCCGTAGACCCGCTCGTCGTGCATCGAGTAAACGAGCATGCGGGCCTCGGGGTCGAGCAGCTTGATCCGTTTGATCAACTCGATGCCGTCCCCTTCCCTCAAGCTGAGGTCAATAATCAAGAGATCGGGGCGAGCGCTCCGGAATTGCTTGATGGCCGTCGCTTCGTCGTCCGCTTCCCCGCAGACTTGCAGGTCGCTCTGATGTTCGATCAGGAGCCGCATCCCCTGGCGGAGCACCTCATGATCATCGACGAGGAGAATCTTCGCCCGCGCTTCATCGGTACGGTTTTGATTGCGTCCACCGGGCTTTTTGCGGCTTACCGTGGCAGTCATAGTGGATCCCTTTTCCGCGGCAGCTCACCGAGGAGCGGCAGGATTTCCGATTTGCAAAGACATTCTAGCCGGACGGTGTCGGGGTGGAATAGAGTCAACATGAAGTGACTTGTGCCGCACGAATGAAAGAAGCCCGAAAGAGATCGATTTCTTTCGGGCTTAGGTCAGTCGGACGCTCCCTCGTCCGTGCCTTTGGCAGGCCGAGCGTACTGGTTGCTGTGTGCGCGCTACGTCACTGATGCCTCGACATCGACGGGGATGGTCGGCGGGTCGGCCGGACCGTCCTCGATCGAGGATCGCAGCACTTCCTCGCGGAGAACGCGAACGGTCCGCGGCGCGTTGAACCCCAATCGAACCTTTCCACCGCGGACGTGCAGCACGGTGACTTCGATGCGGCCGTCGATGACGATCCGTTCGCCGATTCTGCGCCGTAAGATGAGCATCGTGTTGCTCCCTTTATGGTCGGCCCGGACGCCGCATTGTTGTGAGCGACGTGCGGTCCACACTCTACGGTTCGACTTGTAACTCGTTGACGACAGTCACCGCCCCGTTAATTCGCGCCAGAGCAATTCGCTGGGCCATCTGTTTCAGGTAGTAGCACGAAACCCGTCCGGTGAGTGTCAGCACTCGTCCTTTCAGAGTGCACGTCAGGCGGCCCATTTCGGCGTACGGTGACTCGCGTAAGTCGGCCCGGACCAACGATTCGAGGTGCCGCTCAGCGCGCTGAGTCGCGCGCGAATCCATTAACCGCAATTGATTCCAATCTCCCTGTCGCATCAACGCGACGCTCCTCGAGAATTTTCGACCTCGAAAGCTCGCAAAGACTTTTCGCGGCTGTCGAGCGGCGAACGTCAATCTGTACCCCGCGCCGATCCCCAAGTCTGCAAGGGGCATTCTCAACTTCGTGTAGGCGAATTTCGCACGCGGCTGGTCGACCCGCGCGTCCGGCGTCCCGGCACTACGCGAGCTGTACGCAAATTGCGTACGCAAATTGCGTACACAAAGATGGGGCGAGTTTCGGACGGCACGATCGATCGATTTCCACTACAAATGCCTCACACCCGATGAGCGCTCATAGCGTCAGGATAGCGCGTCGGGTCGCGGGCCGCTCCGTCGGAAAACATCTTGATCTGCGCCTGCCTGCCTGATTCGTTGTCAATTCGCCGAAATCGCCAATTCGCACTTACGGCCTGCCAGTCGCGCGCGGCAGGCGGAATCGGCTCGTTCATGAAATCGCCAAACAACGGGGATTGGGAACCCGAGGCCTTTCGCGCGCCCTACCGCATCCTCGTCGTGGATGACAACAAAGACGCGGCCGAAAGCCTGCGAATGCTGCTGAAACTTCTGGGGGGCGACGTGCGCACCGCGCACGACGGATTCGAAGCTCTGGACCTCGCCGAACGATTTTTGCCGCACGCGATCGTGCTCGACATTGGGCTGCCCAAGCTCGATGGGTTTCACGCGGCACGCCGCATTCGTGCTCAGGACTGGGGCAAGAATATGGTGCTCGTGGCCGTCTCGGGTTGGTGCCGCGACGAAGATCGCGTGCAATCGGCCGACGCTGGTTTCGACGGCCACCTCGCCAAACCGGTTCCGGTCGACCAGATCCGCAATCTCATCCAGGGTCTGTTGGATCGGGCGGCGACGGGGACTGCCTAGCGGGTTCTTAAGGCGACGCTTGGACGTCGCTACCTCCAGTTGTTGCCGGCAAGAAACTCACAGGCCCAGTGGTAGTGGTCCAGCAATCCCTCGCAGGGCCGGCCGAGTTGGCGATAAGCCGCGTAGATCGCTTCGATGGTTGCCAGCCCTCCTGCGGGGTCGGGCGTGAGGCGGGACAGGCGGGGATAGGCGGTCTTCGTCGTCGGCAGGCTGCGCGGCGGCAATTCGTGGAAGAACTTCTCCATGCGGTGCGCCAATCGCCAGGTGCCGTCGAGCACCAATAGGCCAAACTGTGCGTCTTGCGCTGAAAGCACCGGCCCCTCGACCACCAGCCGCACATAGCCGTCGAGCGATTCGGGTCCGCGGTCGGGAAACGTCCAGAACACAAAACCGTCGCGACCGCGGAGCGGCTCGACCGTGCACTTTGAGCGTTTTTCACGCGGATGGACAACGACGATTGTCGGCGGAAAGGGGCTGACCAGAGGCGGGATCCTCGACGCGGCAGTCACGATTCGCCCAGTCACGATTCGCCCAGTCACGATTCGGCCAGTCACGATTCGGCCAGTCATCATTCACGCAGTCACGACGCATGCAGCTTGTGGATCTGGGCCTCGACTTCGGCGATCTCTCGCTTGAGGCGGGCGATGTCTTCCGGGTCGTCGGGCTGATCGCGCGCCCCGGCCAACAGTTGGCGCAGTTTCTGCATTCGCGTCTTGGCGGCGTCGAGCTGCTTCTTTTGCTTTTTGTCCATGGTGATCCCCCGAAAACTCGGCGTTGCCATGCTCGAGAAGGGCGGTTAGAAGAGACAATGCTATGGCGCTCGTCTTGTGCCAGCAATGCCTATCGTGGGTCGAACCGATCGCCGAGCAATGCCCGCAGTGCGATTATCCGATCGATCTGCGCACTGCCGATCCGACAGCGGAGGAACTCGCAGCGGCAATCGGCCCGTTGATCTTGCGGGTCGGTCCCGTGCGAATCTCGCGGACGGCAATGCCGGGGCGCGGCTTCCTGTACGCGACGACCGGTGGGCTCTTCTTCATGCCCCAATCGGTCGAACGGGTCTGCCTGGTTTCGGCCGAGCAGTTCCCTCGATCGTTGCGATCGATCTTTTTCGGCTTACTGCGCGCGCCACTGCGAATTTTACGCCGCGGCGTCGGGCACGGGGTCTGGGGCCGCTACCGCTCCTCGATGCAGGTCGACATTTCCATTCATGAGCCGCCCCTGCTCGGCCCCGACGACGGTGATCGCCTGCCCAGATTGTTGATGGACAATCCGGGCGCCTGCTTTTTCGGGAGGCGGTCGCTCCGTGCGATTCGCCGCACCTTCGCCGGCTGGGCGCTCGTGCGGCACAACAATTTCACGCACCGCGTGAAGCCGCTGGGTGACCGCGCGGCTTTTCAGAAGCAGATGGCGTCCTTTTCGGACGACGTTCGCGAGGCGGTCTGTCCATGACCACCGCAGGCAACGGCGACGCCGAGTTCTGGGAGCGGTTGGAAGCTGCGTTTGCGGACGGATCGTACCTGGGATCGACGCTCAGCCAGCGCCGCAGCGAGGAAAGTCCCGAACGGCTCGTCGTGCGGCCGACGACGGTCAAGGGCGCCCACGTCTTTCAGTGGGCGTCGCGGACTGGGAATCGGGAAACGCACCAAAATCTCGACTCTGAACCGACGGTGAGGCGAATTCGCGAACTGTTGGGCCCGTCGTACGGTCGGGCGCACATCTTCACCGTCGACGCGGATTACGACGTGTCGGTGACCCCCGAGGGGCGACTGCGCGTGCATCGCAGCCGTCCGACGCGCTCAGCCGTTCCGCTCGAGCACAACCGCGCAAAATCGCATCTCCTGTCGGAGCACGAGCCGATTCCCTTTCTGGTTGAGATCGGCGTGATGACTCCCGCTGGGAAGGTGAAAGCGTCGAAACAAGCGAAGTTCCGGCAGATCAATCGCTTTTTGGAAATGGTCAACGACGTGATCCCCCATCTGCCGGCAAGCGGCGCGCTGCGCGTGGTCGATTTCGGCAGCGGCAAGAGCTATCTCACGTTCGCGCTTTATCACTTGCTGACCCAGATTCATCAAAGAAGCGTTCACATCCTCGGTCTGGATCGCCAGGCTGATGTGATTGCCGATTGCCAGCGGATCGCCAAAAAACTCGACTGTCAAGGCCTGGAATTCCGCGTCGGCGAGATCGGCAACGAACCGCTCGAGGGGGCGGTCGATCTGGCCGTCTCCCTGCACGCCTGCGACACGGCGACCGATGACGCGCTGGCCCGGGCGGTCGTTTGGCGGGCGGCAGTGATCCTTGCGGTTCCCTGTTGCCAACACGAACTGGCGCGGCAAATCCACATGCCGCAACTCGCAGCGATGCACCACCAGGGGATTCTGCACGCTCAGTTTGCCAGCCTGGCAACGGACGCCCTGCGGGCCCAGGCGCTCGAGGCGTGCGGCTACAAAACCCAGGTGATCGAATTCATCGAACTGGAGCACACGGCCAAGAACCTGCTCTTGCGCGCCGTGCGACGACCGGAGTCGCGCCCATCGGCCGAAGCGGCTGCCGCGGCGTACCGTGCTTTGAAGCAATCCTTGGGACTCGACGAGATTGCCGTCGACCGAATCCTCGCAGCGCAGACGCTGGCGAGCGGCGGGTGTCAGCCTGCCGGTTCTTAGAATTTCCGCTTGTCTCAACGTTGCAGCTCGACGCAGCTGCGAATGACTTAACCGCATCGGGTGCGGTACGCCGGCAATTGCTATAAAAACACAGAACCGGCGGGCTGACACCCGCCGCTCGCCGGGGCAGGTTGATTCGGATTGAGATCATGCAGAACTCCGAAGTGGCGCGGATGTTCGACGACTACGCCGACATCCTCGAGATTCAGGCCGCCAATCCGTTCCGCGTCCGCGCTTACCGCAATGCGGCCCGCACGTTGGGCGATTTGGCCGAGTCGCTGGCTGATATCGTCGCCGACCCGGAGCGCAAGCTCGATGAATTGCAGGGCATCGGCAAGGATCTGGCGGTCAAAATCGATGTGATCATCAAGACGGGCCAGTTCCCCCAGCTCGAAGAGGCCCGCCGCGAAATTCCCGCCGGCGTCGTCGAGATGTTGAGGATTGGCGGTCTCGGTCCCAAAAAAGTGGCCACGCTCTTTAAGGAATTGTCGATTCAATCACTCGACGAGCTGCGTCAAGCCGCCCAAGCGGGTCAAATCGCGAAGCTCAAGGGGTTCGGCAAGAAGACCCAAGACTCGATTCTGGCCGGCATCGACCAGGCGTCCGCAAGCTCCCAACGGTTCCTGTTGGGCGAGGTCAAGCCGGAGGCCGACGCTGTCGTGGCCGATTTACTCAAACTCAAATCGGTGACGCAGGCGACCCTGGCTGGAAGCGGCCGCCGCCTGAAAGAGACCGTCGGCGATCTCGACGTGCTGGCAACGGCCAAGGACTCGGCCGAGGCGATGGATCAGCTGGCCGCCCACCCGCTCGTCGAACGCGTCTTGGCCCGCGGCGACACGAAGCAGCGCGTCCGCTTGCGCTCGGGCGTCGAGATGGATCTGCGCGTTGTGCCCGACGAGTCCTACGGCGCCGCGATGCAATACTTCACCGGATCGAAGGAGCACAACATCGTGATCCGACGCCGGGCCCAAGATCGGGGGCTCAAAGTCAACGAGTATGGCGTGTTTCGCGGCGAGGAACTCGTGGCCGGCCGGACCGAAGAGGAAGTCTATCGGGCCGTCGATCTCCCCTGGATTCCACCCGAATTGCGGGAGAATCGAGGCGAGATCGAACAGGCGGCCGCCGACGAGTTGCCCAAGCTGCTCGAGCTGACCGACCTTCGCGGCGATCTGCACATGCACACCACCGTCACCGACGGAACCGCGTCGATTCTGGAAATGATCGAAGGAGCCAAGGCCCGCGGCCGCGAATACATCGCCATCACCGATCACTCGAAGCGCGTCTCAATGGCCAACGGCCTCGACGCGACCCGCTTGCGGGCGCATTGGAAAGAGATTTCCGAAATCCGCTCGAAGGCCTCTGGCATTGAAGTGCTGTGCGGAATCGAATGCGACATCCTCGAAGACGCGACCCTCGATCTCGACGACGAAGTGCTGAGCGAGGCCGACTGGGTGCTCGCGGTGCTGCACTACGGGCTCAAACAGCCGCGCGAACAGATCACCAAACGTCTCCTGGCCGCCATCACCAATCCGCACGTCGATTGCATTGGCCACCCGACGGGCCGCCTGGTCGGCAAGCGGGCCGGAGCCGACGTCGCCTTTGACGAAATCCTCAAGGCGGCCGCCGACCATGGCGTGATGATGGAGATCAACGCCCATCCGAACCGCCTCGATCTCGACGACATTCACGCCGCCGCCGCTCGCGACCTGGGCATTCCGATCGTCATCAGCACCGACAGTCATAGCGTGACGGGCCTCGACCTGATGCAATACGGCGTCTTTCAGGCCCGCCGCGCGGGGCTCGAGAAGAAAGATGTGGCCAACACACGGCCGTTCAAAGAATTCAAAAAGCTGCTGGCGCGGAAATGAGTGCCCGCATCTCTCCGAAGAGCGGGTGATCAAGCGCAACGCGAACGAGGACCCATGAATCCGACGGTCGAAACGTTCACGAACTATCTCGTGCGGGTTGCGCCCGGGCTGGTCCTAGCGGCGGCCGTGTTGGCCCTCACTCGGAGGTCGCCCAGGCTGCGGATCGTGATTTACCTGGCTCTGTTCGTGCTGCTGCGAGATGCGTTGACGCCTCTCGGACTCTGGTCGTTCGGGGGAGAATCGTTCTTTTGGATCCGCCTGGCGAAAGATCCGGCGTTTTTGATCGCCTTTGGAGTGGCCAGCATCCCGCTCAGCCTGGGACTCTATTTCCTCGATCGCGAGAACCGCTCCCTGATCCGATGGACTCGTGGCAACGTCGTGCTGGGCGCCGTGTGGGGCCTTGTCGCCGCTCTGGTTGTCGTGGCGCCTTGCTTTGTGCTCTACCGCAACACTCCCATTGATTTTCGCGGGGGCCCGGTCCCCTCAGGTGACATTCCCGCGATCCTGACGTTCACACTGTTGGGAAACCTGGTCGAAGAGTTGCTCTTTCGCGGCTACGTGTACGGTTGGTTGAGTGAAAAGATGTCACCGATTCGGGCCGGCTTGTCGTCGGGAGTCATTTTTTCGTTTTGCCACATCTACCTGGCGATCACCGTCACAAACGTCGGGTACCCGCTTTTGGTGTTTACGTTGTGGGAGGGGATGATTGCCGGCGTCGTCGGCGCCAAAGCCGGTGTCTTGCCGTCCACGCTGACTCATGGCGGCGCGATCTTTCTGCTGTCGTCCGGCCTGATGTGACGGGCTGGGCCCGTCGCCCCGCGAGCCGTTTGCAATCGGCGGTTTGATGCTTGAAAATGCAGGCGTTCGGTGCCCCCATTCCCGATCGACCCCCCGGACGAGGAGCCTTTTGATGTCCATTCGTTTCCGCATTCTCAGCGCTACAGCTTGTTGCCTCGCGGCCTGGGTTCTTGCTGATGGTCGGCCGGCGACGGCCGCGGACCCTTCGGAGACGAAGGCAATCAAGGCCGACGATTTGACTCTGAATGTCCCGAAGGCGTGGCGCGAAGGAAAACCCAGCCAATTTCGCAAAGCCCAACTCACGATCCCCAAGGTCGAAGGGGATAAGGATGATGCCGAGTTCGTGGTCTTTTACTTCGGTGGAGGAGGAGGCGGCGGGGTCGAGGCCAACATTCAGCGTTGGGTCAAGCAGTTCCAGCCCAAAGATCGAAAAATGAAAGTGACTTCGGGAAAGTCATCGCAGGGGGACTATGTGCTCGTCGACCAAACGGGGACTTGGAACAAGCCTGTCGGAAGAATGCAGGACGGGCGGACCGTCGAAATGCCCAATGCTCGCGCCCTCAGCGTGATTCTGAGCACCAAAGAGGGCAACTACTTCCTGCGGCTGACAGGCCCGGAGAAGACCGTCACGGCGAATGCCGATGCGCTCCGTACGGCGATCGGTGCGGACGCGAAATCGGAAAAGGAGCGACCTGCCGCCCAGGACTGATGATGGGTCAGACCTGCAGCACGCCCGTGCGGAACGGTTCGTCGTCTGCATGGCGGGTGGCCACCTCGAGCGATTCGATCAGCGTGTCGCGAGTTTTGGCCGGCTCGATGATCTCGTCGACCCAGCCACGGGCGGCGGAATAACGCGGGTCGAGACACGCGTCGTAGGCCTCGGTCACCTTGCTGCGGATCTCTTCCAGCTCGGCCGCGTCGACGGCGTGGCCCCTCCGCTTCATGGCGGCGATGTTGACGTCCAACAGCGTCGAGGCCGCCTGCGCCGAGCCCATCACCGCGTACTCGGCGGTCGGCCAGGCGAAGATGAACCGCGGATCGAAGGCCTTGCCGCACATCGCGTAATTTCCGGCTCCGTAACTGCCGCCCAAAATCACCGTGAGCTTTGGGACGCGGCTGTTGGAAATCGCGTTGACGACCTTGGCCCCGGCGCGAATGATGCCCGACTGCTCCGAATCGCGGCCGACCATAAAGCCGGAGACATCCTGCAAAAAGACCAGCGGCGTCCAGGTCTGGTTGCAATCCATGATGAAGCGGGCCATTTTGTCCGCGCTGTCGTGATAGATCACGCCGCCATATTGCAGCCCTTCGCGGCGGGTCTTCTCGGGATGATGCTGGTTGATGAGGATGCCGACGTCGTAGCCGCCGATTCGTGCGTAGCCGCAGATGACTGTGCGTCCGTAGTCGGCCTTGTATTCCTGGAAGCTGTCGGCATCGACGATACACGCCAGCACATCTCGCGCTTCGTACGACTCTTGCCGCTCGGGCGAGACGACTTGATAAATGTCCTCGGGTGAGCGGGCCGGGGCGACAGGAACTACGCGCCGGAATTGCGCGGCTCGCGGATCGACCGGCAGCATGGCCGCCAGCGCCCGCACGCGCGCCAACGCCGCGTCGTCGTCCGGCTCCCGAAAGTCGATCGTGCCGCTGATTGCGGCGTGCATCTTCGCACCGCCTAGCTCTTCATGCCCCACATCCTGACCAATCGCGCTTTTGACGAGGGCCGGGCCTGCCAAATACAGTCCCGAGCCTTCGGTCATGATCAGCTTGTCGCAGAGCACGGGGAGATAACCGCCGCCGGCCACGCAGTTGCCCATGATGGCGGAGATTTGCGGCACGCCGAGGGCCGAAAGGACCGCGTTATTGCGGAAGATCCGGCCGAAGTCGTCCTCGTCCGGAAAGACGTCCTCCTGCAAGGGCAACATCACCCCGGCCGAATCGACGAGATAAATCAGCGGCAGCCGGTTGACGAGTGCGATCCGCTGGGCGCGCAGGACTTTTTTGACGGTCATCGGGAAGAAGGAGCCGGCCTTCACCGTGGCGTCGTTGACCACGAGCATGAAGCGCCGCCCGGAGACGGTCGCCACGCCGCAAAGCACGCTGGCAGCCGGCGCCGGGCCCCACTCGCCGTACATGCCCCACGCCGAAAAGCGGCCAAATTCAAAGAACGACGTATCGGGATCGATCAGGCGGGCGACACGCTCGCGGGCGGTCAGGCGCCGCTTCTCGTGCTGGCGCTCGATCGCTTTGGGACCGCCCCCTTGGGCAATCTGAGCCCGGTCGCGGCGCAACGCCTCGAGCATCGGTTCCCAAGTGCGACCCTGCCGCGGCGAGGCCGGTTTGGCCGTGGAGACTTTCGGCGTCATGCGTTTGTTTGAACGGCAGCGCGTTCGCCCACGGCCATGACCGCTTCTTTCCCCTGACGCACGCAAAAATCGCCGAACGATTCGCCGTTCTGTCGCTCGCTTTTGAATTGGGCCAAGAGCGGTGCCAACGAAGGGATCAGGTCCTCGAATGGAACCAGGTCTTTATAGATGAAGGCCAGCCGCGTTCCGGTCAGGTTACCGCCGACCAGGATCGTGTACTTGCCCAGCGTCTTGCCGACGAAGCCGATGTCGGGCGTATAAGGGCGGGCGCAGCCGTTGGGGCAGCCCGTCATGTGCACCGCGATCCGCTCATTCGGCATGCCCAGGCGGTTCAGCTCGGTTTCGAGCTGATCGATGAGCTGCGGCATCACACGTTCCGATTCGGTGATCGAGAGCCCGCAGGTCGGAAACGCCGGACAGGCAATCGACAGCCGCCGTAGCGGCGACAACTCGTGCACGAATTTCACGCCGTGATCGATCAGCATCCGCTCGATGTTCGGCCGCTCAATTGGCGCCAGATCGCAGAGTATCAAGGACTGCATCGGCGTCAGCCGGCAGCGGACGCCGTATTTGCCGAGGAGAAGCCGGACCGCCGACTTGATTCGCAAATCTCCTTCGTCTTTGATTCGTCCATTCTCGACGTTGATCCCCAAGAACAACCGGCCGTCCCCTTGCTCGTGCCAGCCGATGTGATCGTCAACGTCGGTCACGTCGGCGGGAAGAGGATCAGCAAGACTCTTTCCGAAATACTCCTCGACCTTCGCTTTGAAGGCGGGCACTCCCCAATTGGCGATGAGATATTTCAGGCGCGCGACCTTGCGGTCTTCGCGGTTGCCGAAGTCGCGCTGGACTTTGACGATCGCCTCTGCCACGCCGACGACTTGCTCGGGCGATACGAAGGCCAGCCGCTTGGCGACGGCGGGGAACGTCTTGTGGGCGCTGGGCGTGACGCCCATGCCGCCCCCGACAACCACGTTGTAGCCGACGATCCGCTCCTTCTCGACGATCGCCAGGAAGCCCAAATCGTTGGAATAAATCTCGACGCAGTTGTCTTCGGGGAGCGCGAAGGCGGTCTTGAACTTTCGCGGCAGGTAGCGGGCTCCGTAGATCGGCTCATCGACCGGTTTGAACTCCGTCGCCTCGGTTTCGTTCCCTTCGTCGTCCTTGAGCCAGATCTCGTAGTAGGCGGTCGTCCGCGGCTTGAGATGCTCGGCAACGCGGTCGGCCATCTCCTGCATCTCCCGTCGGACCGGGTTGTTGGCGTAAGGGGCGGGGCAGCACATCACATTCCGCTCGACGTCGCCGCAGGCCGCCAGCGTGGTGAGCATCGTGTGGTTGATGCCGCGGATCGTTTCGCGCAAGTTTTCTTTCAAGATGCCGTGGAGTTGCAGCCCCTGCCGCGAGGTGATTCGCAACGTTCCGTTGCCGTAGCGTTCGCACAGATCGAGTTCGGCCAGAAGCTGTTCGGCGGTCACTTTTCCACCGGGAATGCGCGTGCGGACCATGAACATGTACGCCTTGCCCTTGCGGGTGCCGTCGGCGTTTTTGTCTTTGCGGTGGTCCTTGTCGTCCTGCTGATAAGTGCCGTGATGCTTGAGCAGCTTGGCATTGTCTTCGACGAAGTTGCCGGACGGCTCGCAAAGCTCTTGCGCGATGGTCCCGCGCAGTTGATGGCTGCCTTCCTTGAGGAATTCCTCTTTGCTGAACTTCGGCCCCGTGGCATCAGACTCTGTGACATCAGACATGGAGCACTCCGACGGGCGACGGTCGCGCGGGCCTGTGGCCGCCTCGCGCGGCAGCGAGTATAGTTGGGCGGGCCATTAGAGGGTAGGTGGGCACAGCTCAGGCGGGCGGCGGATTTGCAGTTGCGTTCTCACAGTCTCTGGGATCGAACGGTTCTTATCCTGGCGACCGGATTGGGCATCGGAATGGTGCCCGTCATGCCGGGAACGTTCGGCACGCTGTTGGGGCTTCCACTGGCCTGGGCACTCAACAGATCCGAATGGCCGCTGCCGGTCGAGTTGCTGGCAATTGCGGCCATCTTTGCGGCGGGAATTCCTCTCTGCGACCGGGCCGCTCGTCTGTTCGGCAAGAAGGACCCCGGTTGCGTGGTCTTCGATGAGATTGCGGCCCTTCCTCTTGTATTCTTGCTGGAACGGATCACCTTCTCAACGGCAATTCTGGGGTTTGTCTGGTTCCGCATTTTTGACATCGCCAAGCCTTGGCCGGTTCGCCGCCTGGAGCGGCTGCCGGGTGGTCTGGGAATTATGATCGACGATGTCATGGCCGCGATGTATGCGGCGATCGCGCTGTGGCTGTCGCTCAAAGCCTGGCACGCGTTGCCTTGGAGTGCAGCGGCAGACTAGTTCGAGGATTTTTCGAAACCCTCTCCCATTCCGATGGGAGACGGAAGGGTGAGGGCTCTTCTTTGTTCTTCTCTCATATTTGCACAGCGTTGCAATCTGCGCAACATTTCAAAGGCGCCCTCACCCCGGCCCTCTCTCATCGGAATGGGAGAGGGTGTAAGAGATCGCTCCCGGAGAATCCGCCGTGACCGCGCGAATCATCGACGGAAAGGCGATCGCCGACCAGGTGCAAGCGGAAGTCGCCGCGCAGGCGGCCGAGCTGCGCGAACGGACCGGCGTCGTCCCGCACCTAGTGGCGATTCTGGTCGGCGACGATCCAGCAAGCGCCTCCTACGTCCGCGGAAAAAGGCGCGCCTGCGAAAAAGCTGGACTGAAGAGCACGGTTCACACGCTGCCGGCCACGACGACTGAACAAGAACTGCTCGCGCTCATTCAAAAATGCAACGCGGCCCAGGACGTACACGGAATCCTCGTTCAGTTGCCGCTGCCCAAACAAATCCGGACACAGCGCGTCCTCGACGTGGTTTCTCCGCTCAAGGACGTCGACGCATTCCATCCGGAGAACGTGGGCCGCATCGTGCAAGGCCGGCCGCGGTTCCTCCCCTGCACACCGCACGGCATTCAGCGACTGCTCCTCGAGTCGAGGACCGAGACAGTCGGGGCCGAGGTCGTCGTTCTGGGTCGCAGCGAGATCGTCGGCAAGCCGATGGCTCTGATGCTGATGCAAAAGGGGCCCGGGGCGGACGCCACGGTCACCGTCTGTCACAGCCGCACCCGAAATTTGCCCGACGTCACGCGACATGCAGACGTCTTAATTGCGGCCATCGGCTCGCCCCAATTCGTGACGGCCGACATGGTGAAGCCGGGGGCCGTGGTGATCGACGTTGGGATCAACCGGGTCGGCGACAAGCTGGTGGGCGACGTCGATTTCGACGCCGTCAAAGAGGTCGCGAGCGCGATCACGCCGGTGCCCGGCGGCGTCGGCAAGATGACGATCGCAATGCTGTTGGCCAACACCTTGAAGGCTGCAAAAATCTCCCTCGTTGGTGATGAGAAAAGTTAAACCGAATGCACAACCGACGCGAAGTTCTTACTGCGTTCCTCGCGGGACTCGCGGGGGCATGCGATTTTTTCCAACGGCGCGGCGGCCGGGCGAGCGGACTCTCCAAGGACCACGCCAGGATCGTGGGGCAGGGGAGGGACCAATGCTTGCTCAACACACGCCAGACGACGCTGATTAGCATGAATACTGCGACCGAGATCACAATCAGCGCGGCGATTTTCATGAGCGCCGTTTATCCATCCGAAGAACCGGCGGGCTGACACCCGCCGCTCGCCAATTAGAACTCAATGCGTTGGCCGTCGTAGGAGAGTTCGACGCCCTCGGGCAACCGGGCGTTGGTCGCTTCGTACTCGAGCGAGTGCGAGACGTGCGTGAAGTACGCGCGGCGCGGCTTCACGCGATCGATCGCTTCCAACGCCTGCCCGACGCTGAAATGCGTCGGGTGCGGGTGGTCGCGCAAGGCGTCGATCACCAGCGTGTCGAGCCCCTCCAGAAGCGGCCAACTCTCATCGGGGATGGCGCTGACGTCGGTGCAGTAAGCGACGTCGTTGAGGCGGAAGCCCAAGATCGGCAGCTTGCCGTGCATCAGGCGGATCGGGCGGATCGTCTGGCCCAAGAGCGTAAATGGCTCGGTCGTCATCGGCCTGATGGCGAACTTGGGGACCGCGAAATGGTGCGCGTCGGGGTCGGCCGGGGCGAACGCATAGCTGAAGGCCGCGCGAATTTGCCGCTCGACGATCTCTTCGCAATAGAGGCCAATGTCACGGTCGAGTCGGTAGCCGAAGATCCGCAGATCGTCGAGTCCGAAGATATGGTCGGCGTGGCTGTGCGTGAAGATGGCCGCGTGGACCAGCTCGACCTTCTCGCGCAAAAGCTGCAGCCGCAATTCCGGGGGCGTGTCGATCAGGAAGTTCCCTTCGGGAGCGGGCACGAATACGCCGGTGCGCGTGCGGTGGTTGCGGGGATTCGTCGAGGTGCAAACGGGGCAGCGGCAGCCAATCACCGGAACGCCGACACTGGTCCCCGTTCCGAGCAGAATCAGTTCACGCCTCAAGCGGGCGCTCCGGAAACTCGCTCACGCCGTCGGCGCTGACGAGTAACAATCGCGGAGAGAGCGGGTGGTCCATCCGGTTGAAGTCGTCTTCGACTTTACGGCGAATCTCGGTAAGCGCTTCGGCCCCTCCCATGCTGACGGCGACGATGAAATCGCGGCTGGGGACGCCAACAGCCAGCTCGGAACCCAGTTCCGTCCGCAGCGCCGAGCAAAATTGCCGGCTCAAAATTCGGGAAGAATTATAGGCGTCAGGCCGCTTGGGCATGAGCAGCATCGAGCCGCCGTCCTCGC
>DASZIA010000213.1:0-3596 GCA_035949535.1 Planctomycetaceae bacterium
ATCGGCCAGATACTCCTCGGCCGCCGACACGTTCTTGATCGCCGTGATCGACCGCCCAGGCTCCAAGGAAAGGATTCGATCGACCAACAGGAAACGCATGGCAACTCAAGGCGCCCCGGGACTTTATCTGGGCGCAACGACGGCCCCTTTATAGTGGGCGCGGCCCAATTTCACAACCCGACCCGCCGCCTGGAGCGAGCCCCGCAGCGCCCCGAAATCATTCCCAAATTGAAGCCAACTGTCCCAAATAAAAAACGCCCGAGCGCGTGGACGCTCGAGCGAGAGTTCAAAAAAGAGCCGGAAGGCAACCCGCGCTCAGCATTCGGCGGTGTTGTCCCTGCGACCAGTCACTTCGATTCGGTCGGCCAGGGGACCACTTCGCCGGTTCGGGGCGCCTCGACGTTTTCCTTGCGGGTGCGGGCCGCTGCCGCGTCTTTATTCGTCGGCACCCGTTCGGCGTCGTTCTTGCCGATTTTCGTTGCCTGTTGGGCAGAGATCGAACGGGCAATCTGCCGTAGCTGCTCGTCGTCGAGGTGTCGCAGGTTACCCAGCTCCAAGAGGGGCTGCAGCGTGCGAACCGCTCGAGCGACGGTGTTTTCCATCAACACGAACTCCATCAAGCCGTGGCGAATTCCCTCGAGCGTGCGGACCTGATCTTGAAACTCGTGCTGAATATCGATCAACGTTTCGACCGCCTTCAGGGCGTCGGGCAGGTTGGCCTTTTCGCCCACGAGCTTCTTCTGCATTTGGATCAACTGGTTGGCAGTCCGGTCAGCCGCCTCAATCTGCGGCGCCTTTTCGGCGAGCCGATCGCGAAGTCCCAAGAGGCGATTGGCATTCTGTTGGGCGTCCGCGATGTTTCCGCCGCGAATCACGACCTGATCCTTGAGCGCCAAGAGGCCCTCTGCCGCCGCGGTGGCCGCGTCCAAGTCTGTGGTCTGATCCAGGATCTGATCCTTCATTTCCAAGAGCGACTTGGCCCGGCTGTTAACCGTAGCCAGGTTCTCCGTATGTCCGAGAATCTGAGTCTTCAAGTTTGCCAGCTGGGCCAGGCCCCCCTCAGCAGTAGTCGCGTCGGCGGCTTCGGCCATCACGTTTCTCTTGAGCGCGATCAGGCGGTTGGCCGACTCGACAGCGTCGTCTGACGAGACATTTTGCTCGATCAGCTGCTTCTGCAGCGAGACGACTTGATCGAGGGCCTTGGTCGCCGGTTCGGTGAGCTCACGATTCTTCAGGATGCTTTGTTGAATCGCCGCCAGTTTCTCGACCGACGCCAGCACCTCGGATGTCTTTTGACATTCGGCCGTCAATTCTTCTCGCATCTGCCGCATCGACGTGAGCGAGCGACGGGCGTCTTCAAAGACGGTTTGCTGAGCTTTCAGTCCGGACAAGAGATCATTCGTATTGCGGACCTGGTCCCGTTCGCCCACCAAGAGTTGCATATCCGACTGCATGGAGGCGATTTCCTGCTTAAGCTCTTCCATTCGGTCCTTCAGCGGCCGAACGATGCTCAAGTTCACACCCAGGACGGTGGCGGCCAGAATCGCCGCCAGGAGTTTCAACGAGTCTTCCACCCCCATGCCGCCGCTGTTGCGGCCAGACTTTTGATTGGGTAACAAAGCTCTCCCTCCCGGATGTCTTGTTCGTCCGAATGCCCAATTTTGACAGAGCGCCCGCATAGATTGCGCACGGGTCCGCACACCCTCAATATCGCCATTTTGCCCAATCCGATTCGATTAAAACCGACCGCTCCAACCGCGCAGGACGATTGGTTGGTCACGGCGCGTTAGAATCAGTCCGCTTTAACGGTCACGACGGATTTGTGGGCTACGGCTCGTCGCGAGGAATCGCTTGCCATGACCGATGCTGATGCCGAAATTTGGCTGCCGAAGCTGACCCGCCGCGAATTCCGAGAACGGATGCAAGCTGGCAAGCTATCGGGCTGCATCATCCCCGTGGCAGCCACCGAGCAGCATCTTGAGCATTTGGCGATGGAGCACGACTGGCGGAGCGTGCTGCACATCGCCGGTGAAGTCGCCCGGCGCCTCGCGCCGCGGGTGCTGATCGCCCCAGCGGTGAGCGTTGGCATCAGCGAGCACCACATGCGGCATCCGGGAACCCTGTCGGCCATGCCCGGAAGTTGGCTGGGTTTGTTACACGACACCATTCGCAGCATGCATCATGCGGGCTTCAAAAACATCCTCGTGCTCAACGGTCACGGCGGAAACATTGCGCCCTGTCAGGGGATGTGGGGCCAGTTCCTGCAGCGGTTCGAGATCAATCTGCAATTTCGATCGTACTGGGAATTTTTGCCCTCCGAACTCGCGCGGGCACACCTGAAAACAGGCCGCTTTCCGGGCCACGCGCAGGAATTCGAGACTGCCTTCGCCTTGGCGGTGTTTCCGGAGAACGTGCGCCGGGCGGCGATGGAAGACCAATCGGACCGCGAGCCACTGCACGCGACCGCCGAAGCTGGCCGGTTGTTGATTGCGGCCATCGTCGAGGGAGTCGCGGGACACCTGTCCGACATGCTTGACGGCAAGAATGTCGAATCGATTCCACCTTACATGCCTTGACCGTCCGACGATCATCCAACAAAAAAACCACGCCCGTGAACGGAGCGTGGTTGGAAAGTGCGTTCGATTCTTTACGGATGCGAATAGCCGCGGCTGGCCTGCCAGACGTTCGCGGCCGCTTGAGTATTGGCGTACGAATTGGCGGTCACGTTGTTGGCCGAGGCGATCTCGGTCTGCGGCATTGTCGCCATGGGTGACGCGCCGGGGGCAGTCTGCTGGGCCGGAGCCGAGTTGTATTGCGGCGCCGGAGCGACATCCGGCTCGCCGTTAGCAAAGGGTTGCGGCGGCAGATTCGTTGCGTTCGATGCCATTCCTTGAGAGGCGTATCCACCCGCGGGCATCTGCTGCGACAGGGGGAATGGCGCGCCACAATTCGGAGCCACTGCAGGGCAGCACGGACACGGAGCGCAGGTCGGGCACGGCGGTTTCAGGTACGTATGTGTACAGGGAACGTAACGCATGTGGCATTCCGGCACCACCTGCGTTGTGACGTGCGGCACGCACTGAGAGACGGTGTACGGAACGCACCGACTGCAAACCTGCTGATGGTATTCCGTGTACGGAACTTGCTTAACCACAGGTCTGGGACACCAAACCATTTTGTAGCAGCCCTCGTCGACCGTGACGCAATTGAACTTGGTCACGGGAACCGTTACGCAATACGGCTCCTGGCGATAGCAGGTCTTGCAGACGTTGTGATAGCCGACGCATTGCTGCGTTCGGTAGCAAGTTTCGCAGACCGGCTTGAATGTGGTGCACGTGCAAATGTCCGGCGGCGGACACGGATTGCAGCACGGAGCCGGAGGACAGCAAGTCGCCGGCGGCGCACAGCAGCCTGGTGCCTGCCCAAACGAGACTGCCGGCTGGACTACCCCCGCAACCAGCACGAGCAATCCGAACGATCGCAGAAATCCCCGAGAGAGACTGAACATCGGTCGTTGCTCCTAATGAATGATGCGAAATCGCGCCCGCGGGAATGAGCGTGCCGACCTTTGCGGAAAGGAGGAAAGCGGCCGCCGA
>DASZIA010000214.1:0-4440 GCA_035949535.1 Planctomycetaceae bacterium
CATGGAGGATGGTATGGCGACACGGGTCACGGAAGACATTGCGGAGATTTGGAAGTCTTACAAACAAGACCAATCCAATCAGGAACTCCGCAACGTCCTCATCGAGCGATACCTTCCGCTGGTCCGCTATAACGCCGAGCGCGTCTGGGCCAAGCTGCCCGAAGGCGTCGATCTCAACGATCTCATCTCGGCCGGCGTGTTCGGCCTGATGGACGCGATCGACGCGTTTGACCTCGGCCGCGGAGTCAAATTCGAGACCTATTGCGTCCCGCGAATCCGCGGCGCGATGCTCGACGAATTGCGGACGATGGATTGGGTGCCGCGGCTGGTGCGCAGCAAAGCCAGCAAGCTCGAGTCGGCCCGCAAAGAGGCCGAGGCCGAGTTCGGCCGGCCCCCTTCCGATACCGAAATGGCGACTCGCCTGCACATCCCGCTTCCCGAATACGAAAAACTCAAGTGCGAAGCGAGCGCCGTCAACCTCGTCAGCCTCAACAAGAAGTGGTACGAGACCGACAGCTACAAGGACGTCCGCGAAGTCGACATCCTCGAAGACAGCAAGGGCGAGGACCCGACCCGCGGCATCCAGAAGCGCGACTTGATGAAGCTCGTGACCAAGGGGCTCAACCGCAACGAGCGCTTGATCATCATCCTCTACTATTACGAAGAGCTGACGATGAAGGAGATCGGCAACACGCTCGGACTCAGCGAGTCGCGCGTGAGCCAGATGCACTCGAGCATCGTCGCGCGCCTCAAAGATCAGCTCAGACGCCGCCGGCCGGAATTCGGCTAGGAGAGGCGTCCGCCGCAACGGGAGGGCGAAGCTCCCGCAGAGCCGTGTCTGCATAGCGTGAGACCGGCGGCTCGGCAGGAGCCTCGCCCTCCCGAAGAGCTCCTGGTTCGGCTGCCCTTGGAACGGGTCGTAGCATCTGCTACAGAGACCCATCATGTCCCAGGGCTTTCTCGGCTACCACGCGACGTTCATGCTCGACGTCGTGGTCTGCGCGCTCGTGTTGCTCGTGCCGGCCTTGGCGGTGAGCATCTATCTGGTCAAGGTTCGCCGACAATACGCCTGGCATCGTCGGCTGCAATTGACGCTCGGCACTGTGCTGCTCTTGACCGTCGCGGCCTTTGAGGTCGACGTGCAATTCGTGCATCATGGCTGGCAGAACATCGTCAAGGATGCGCGTCCGGACATGGCGGCGGAAAGTCTCGACTTTGCGCGCAAGGTGCTCTATGTGCACCTGATGTTCGCCATCTCGACGCCGCTCCTCTGGATCGTGACGATCGGCCTGGCCCTTGCGAAGTTCGGCAACCCGCCGTTTCCCTCCCGACACAGCTCTGTGCATAAGCTGCTGGGGTGGTGTTCCGCGAGCGACCTGGCGCTGACCTCGGCGACGGGCCTTTTGTTCTACTACTTTGCCTTCATCGCTCGCTAAGATCGATGCGGCTTTTGTAGGGTGGGACGAGGCCCGCCTCGGGCCGACGGCCCACCAGTCCGACGCGCGAGGGAACGGTGTGCCGGCGCTCGCTGCCGCGAGCTTGTCACACCCTACGTCTGCGGCGCCGTCCGTCCATTGATGGGAGCAAGCTGTGAGAACTGTCGTTTCGGTCTTGGTTTGTTGCGCAATGGCTCTTGGTTTCTGCGCCGAGGAGCCTTCGGCCGGCGCGGAATTGAAAGCGGGTCGGGCGCGAATCGATATCACACCGCCACTCTCGCTCAAGCCCGCGCTCGGCGGCTACGGCGACCGGATGAACCGGCCGGCGACTGGGGTGCACGACCGGATCTTCGCCAAGGTTCTGGTCCTCTCCCAAGCCGACAAGAAGTTCGCGCTGGTGACCGTCGATGCGCTCGGTTTCGCACCGCCGGTCAAGACGGCCGTGCTCGACCGCCTCGCCGGCAAGGGATGGACGGCCGATAACCTGATGCTTTTGGCCAGCCATTCGCACACCGCCATCGAGATGAACGCGCTCAATCCGCTCAACGACTTTCAGGTCCCGCAGCTCGGACTGCACAATCCTCCACTCTTCGAGCTGACGATGAACCGCCTCGCCCAAGTCGTCGCTGAAGCCGAAAAACAACTGGTCCCGGTCGCGGCCGGCACGTCGAGCATCAAGCTCGATGGCTGGAACCGCAATCGCCGCATCCCGGGGGGCATCACCGACCCGGAGTTGACCGTCACGCGGATCGATCGGCTCGACGGCAAGCCCTTTGCCGTCTTCGTCAATTGGACCGCCCATCCGACGTTCATGAGCGAAGACGACATGTGGTTCTCGGGCGATTGGCCCGGTCACCTGCAGCGCACACTCGAATCGCTGATCGGTGACGACGTCCAAGCGATGTACGCCAACGGTGCCGAAGGGGATCAGAGCACGGTCGCCCGGCCCAATTCGGGAGAGTCCCACTGGGAGCGCGCGGAGCGCTACGGCCGCGACGTCGGCGTCGTCGCCTGGGGCGTCTGGCAGAAGATTTCACCCGTCTCGAACTCAGCGTTCGGTTTTTGGCGCGAAGAAATCGAGCTGCCCAAGCGGCAATGGCATCCCAATTTTCGGGAGACGGGTGGGAAAGAATATGGGATGACCGAGGACTTGCTGCGCGAGATGTTGCCCAAGCTCTTTCCCACAAGAACGGCCAGCGTGTCGCTCCGCTTGGGTGACTTGGTGATCGTCGGAATCCCGGGCGAACTGGCCGCGAAGCTGGGCCTCGAAGTGAAACGTCGGGCCGGCGAAATTACCGGCGCCAAACATCCGATCATCGGCGGCCTGGCGGACGAATGGATCAGCTACATCCTGCCGATCGAGCAATACAATCTCGGCAAGTACGAAGCCAGCATGAGCTTTTACGGTCCGACTCTCTCCGACGTCATCGTGAAGGGCGCCTTGGACGGAGCGACCAACCTGCAGAAGCACGTGCAGGCGGCCAACTAAATACGGCGCTCGCTCCTGGGACAATGGCCGGGTGCCCCCTCACCCCCGACCCCTCTCCCGCAAGGGGAGAGGGGGAAGATTTGTAACGCGGCGTTTTTCCTTGCAAGCGGCGTCAACGCTGGGCACTCTTCCCCCCTCGCCCCTTGCGGGAGAGGGGTCGGGGGTGAGGGGCTTGCCATTAGTGTCCCAGAATTGCGCACCATCACTTAGCGCTAGTCCGACTGACGCTGTCTCGACCCGCCCATCCTAGGGAATCGATGATCCCGCTTTGCGACGCTGGATCATGTGCAGGATGCCGGCGGCCGCGAATGACGCGATGCCAATGCCCAAGAGAATCAACAGCTCGTGATCGCGAAACACCACCCAGATGTGGTGCATGTGCCGGCCGAACCACAGCAGCAGTCCAATCCAGACAGCGGCCCACAGAGTCGCACCGGCGAGGTTGCAGACGATAAAATACCGCCATGAAATGTTGAGGCTGCCGGCAAGGATTCCGTAAATCTGGCGCAGTCCTTCAAAAAACCGCGCCAGCAGGATCACGCCCCCGCCGTAATGGGAAAAAAAACCCTCGGCTTTCTTCAACCGCTCGGGTGTGATCCAAATGTACCGGCCGTATTGCACGAGCAGACGGTGGCCTCCAAATCGGCCAATCGTAAAGCCGACAAAGCCTCCTAACACCGAGGCCGTCCAAGCGGTGATCGCGACGGGCAGGAGCTGCAGCTCGCCCTTGGCAGCCAGCAGAATTGCGACCACAAAGACCGCCTGCCCCGGCACCGGAATGCCGAAATTCTCGACAAACAGCAGGACGAAAATTCCCGCATACCCGTAGGTATGCAGCAAGTCATGGACTGATTCGTGCAACACGGCGACGCGAATCCGTTCTGAGAACCGAGTTCCGAAAGAGTGGGACGCAATGCGCCCACCTCAGGCGACAATCAACACAACGTCGGCCCACGGGAATTGGATCATCGGGATTACAGCACCTCGAACCGAGCCTGTCAAAGAAACCGCCGCACCGGCGGTTGTCCACTTTTGCGTCTTCCGGTAGAACGAAGCTGGGAACGCGAGGGCGGGGCAGGGCGCCGCGGAACTTCGGGCAGCCAGCGCCCAACAAGGGTTGTGACTACCGTTAACGGTGCCGATCAACGATGAACCACGAATCGGCCATGCTGGCTTATGTACGGTTGGCCGACGTTTCGCAGCGCAAGCAGCAGCTCATCGGCCGCGACAAGCTCCTGGTCCTCGCCGCGGCCGCGGCGTGCCGCGCCGGTTGGATCGACGTCGGCCAGCGGTGCCGCGAACTGGTGCTCGAACACAACCCCGCCCACTTGATCGGCACATTTCCTACCGCGGCTGACGCGGTGCGCAGCAGCGAGTTTACGCCGCTGCTCAACCAGCTCGAGCGGATGTGCGGCTATGAGCGAGCCGAATTCCTGGTGAGCGAACTGGGTCTCGAGCCGCAACCGGAAGACGGCGCCCGGGACGCGGGCCAAATTGCGCTTTCGCTCTTGAGCC
>DASZIA010000215.1:0-28261 GCA_035949535.1 Planctomycetaceae bacterium
CGCCGAAATGCTTGAATCGCTCGTAGGGGTCGTGCAGCGGATCGAGTCCGGTCCTCCATCGTTTATCTGAAAACGGGGGATTGGCGACGACGTAGTCGAATGTTTTAAGCGTGTCGCCATCCTTGTACTTGGGATCGGTCAGCGTGTTGCCCTGCTCGATGCGTGCGGTCGGGTTGTTGTGCAGGATCATGTTCATGCGGGCGAGGCCGCTGGTTGCGGCGTCCTTTTCCTGCCCGTAAAGTGTGACGGTGGTGCCCGCCTCGTCGCCGACTTTCAGGAGCAATGAACCAGAGCCACAGGTGGGATCGTAGACAGTGGTTGCTGCGCTGGTCTTGGCTCCCCTGATTCCAATTATCTGGGACATGATGCAGCTGACCTCGGCCGGGGTGTAAAACTGCCCCTTGCTTTTGCCACTCTCGGTGGCGAAGTGCCGCATCAGGTACTCGTAGGCGTCGCCCAGAATGTCGTCGCCGTCGGCCCGGTTCTTGGAGAAGTCGAGGGCCTTGTTCTCGAAAATTCCGATCAGGTTCGTGAGCCGGTCCACCATCTCCTTGCCGGTGCCGAGCTTGGTGGCATCGTTGAAATCCGGCATGTCGGACAGCTTGTTCGCGCTGGCGAGCGGTCCGATGATTTTCTTGTTGATCTGGTCGCCGATGTCGGCCTTACCCTTGAGGGCGACCATGTCCTTGAAGCTGGCCCCTTTGGGAATGGCGATCGGCGCATAGGCCTGGCCGGCGTACTTATCGCTGACGTACTTCACGAACAGCAGGACTAGGACGTAGTCCTTGTACTGGCTGGCATCCATTCCGCCGCGGAGTTCGTCGCAGCTCGACCAGAGGGACGAGTAGAGTTCGGATTTCTTCAGGGCCATTGAGATTCTGTCCGCTCCAGTCTTGCGATGCCGCGATCAAATGAATTGCGAGAAGGGTGATTCGGGTCGTCAGGGACCCGCGCCTGGACCGTTGGGCATCTTAAAGCGAACCGAGGGGAAATTGCTTGAGGAGAGCAGAAAAATCGATCGAATCGCATCGGCGTAAGCGGCAAGGGTCACAAAACGCCTCCCCCATGTCCGCCCTCGGAAGGCACGGAAAGCACGGAACCCATTTCCCTGTTAATCGTCTCGCGTGTGCGCGTAGAGAACTAACAGGAGAATGCCTTCCGTGGGTTCCGTGGGTTCCGTTGTTCATGTCAGGAGTCCAATCCCTCGATAGCACGCGCCGTTGTTGGTAAATCGTTCAGCGCCACGGTTTGTGATCTCTCGTGCGAACCGATTGGGGTTGAGCACACTCTGCCCAGCGTCGGCGGCCCAGGTTTCATAGGCGTTGCGAAGGTCACGGGCTCGCACAGTCGCAGTCGGTTCAAAGACGCAGCGGTCGGTGAAGAATCCGCCAATCACGTCCTGTTCGGTCTTATAGCGCTCAGTCGCATTGGTCACGGCCTCGGCGGTCCCGAGCCCCTCTCGCTGCCACTCGACGCAGCCACGGACTGCCCACGCTAGAATCCCTTCGGCTTCGGCCCGCAGCTTGTCGGGCATCCTCAAGTCCTGGCGATCGGCGCCAAAAACCTGATTGAACGGCACCAGCCGGATGCGTCTCCAAATCCCGTGATCGGTTCCCCGGACAGTCGGCCTGTGGTTGGTGCAGAGCGCGATCTTCAAAGTGGGGCGGAAACTCCAGAAATCTTCCCGCATCCGTCGGGCTTTCACGGTGTCGCCGCCAGTCAGCTCCTTGACCAAACTTTCGTTGAGCCGCCGGCCGTCCTCGCTTTCGACGGCTGCGATGAACCGCTTTCCAAATAGGTCAGCACGTTCGGTCGGGTGAACATCGCCATGCTTCACCAGCAACAGGTCCGGCGCGCCCTTGGTCGAATAGTCCGGCCCCAAGGCGTGCATGTATGCCTCCAACAGCGTTGACTTGCCGTTAGCCCCACGGCCGTGGAACACCGCGAGCACGTGCTCCAGGACGGCGCCACAGAGCGCGTAGCCGAAAAACCGCTGGACGAATTGAATCAGGTCGTCTTTGCCATCAAATACCGATTCCAGGAACCGATCCCACACATGCGATTGCGCGTCTAGGTTGAACCGGGCAGCCGTGCACTTCGTCAACAAGTCTTCGCGACGGTGCGGCCCCAACTCGCCGGTTTGCAGGTCGACGGTTCCGTTCGGACAGTTGAGCAGCCACAGATTTTGATCTAGGTCGTTTGGTGAAACGGGGACGCCGGGCTCTGATTGAGCCAGCTTGACCATTGCGGAGATTCGGTCGCTGCGGCTCGACGTAATCACGTGTTTGGCAAGCGCTGTTCGCTCGACTTCGGCGGTCGCCGGAACCTCGGCCCACATCGCGTCGACCACAGACTTCGCACGGCGGACAATCTCCCCCGATTCGTCGAGGCGCCATCGGGTCCCGTCCCAACTGAGCCAATCGCCCCAGTGATGGCAGAATCGAATGTCGTTGCCGTGAGCTGCTACGAGCCGACGCGCATTGCCGAGATCCGTGAGCGGGACCCTTTGAGGTGTTCCCGGTGCCTTCCACGGTCGATCGACAGTTGCTCGACGATGGGCAGTTCGGCCGTTCTCGCCGTCGGTCCTCAACAGTGTGCCGCGTTCGTCCTCCAGCTTATCGGCCTCGGCGAGCTTCCGGCGCAGGTCCGCTTCACTCCACGGCGGTTGACAGGCGGCGTTCCATTCCGCGATCACTGGGAACGCTTCATTGACGTTCAGCCCGAAATCCAGAATCAGCGTACAGGCGACGTGATAAGTCCGGTCGTGTCCGCGCTGCCCGGAAATCGCCGGATCCATCTTGGCGACATACTTTCGAGCGCGTTCGATCACGCGGGCCCGATCGTGTCCGGTTGGCTTGTGTGAAGCACGACCGTTGCCGTTGCGAGAATTGCTCGGCTGACTCTTCGCGGCAAATAACTCAGCGTGGAGCGCGTCGAGTTCGGCCTGGCAGTCCGCGATTTTGGACGGGGCACCCTCGACCACATGCCCGGTCACCGCGAAATATCGCCCACTGCCGTATACTTCGATCTTGTCGCAGCCTTTATCCTTCCGCTTGCCCTTGTCCTTCCATTCGCCGCGAACGAACAGTTTGACGCCGGTTCCGCTCGGCGAGACTTCCGCGTAGGTGCGGAATCGATCGAGAATGTCGCGAGCAAACGCGGTCAGGTCGCCGCTGTCAGGGTCGCGGCAATCGTCCAAGTCGATGCCAACGTACGGTGAGCCCTCGAACTGAAACCCAACTCCGTTAAACCTCGATGCGACGCGCGCCGCTTCATCAAACGTCCCCCACGTTGACCTGTCGTTGCTCTTTGCGTTTCCCCCCCCGGGGATTGCAGGGGACCTTTGAGAACTCACCATCGCGCAAAACGTGTCGCCAGTTGACCCAGTTGGGCAGCTCGCGTAGCTCGTACGGAATTCGCTCAAAGAGGGGAGCAAGCGCCGTCGGTTTGACTGGGGCGGATATCTCGCCGCGCAAATCATGGGTTGCTGCTTCGCCAGCCGAACCGGCGAGTGGGACCCGATGACTGTAGTTCTGTGGATCTTCTCAGGGATGATTGCGACACCTCTGACCCCTAAGGCCTGGAAGGGCAAACCTGGAAAACATCCGATAGTGGCTCAGGTTTTTTTCCCGCCCCAGTGACCCACCCTGAACTCGCGTGCCAAACCGCAACTTTCGTCCAGGGTGCGCCCCCACTACCACCGATTCGCGACCCTAATCGCCGTCTCGTCGGCTTCCGGGCGGGCCGCCCGCGTGCCGATGACCTCGGTCCGGGGCGCGATTGTCGTCGTACTCTTCGTGACTCTCGATTGCGTCGCCTTGCCAGGAGGCTAGTAGTCTGCCGATCTTCTTCTGACGGCAGGCCGCATCGTAACCATTCTTACCACGCTCGCCGAACCGTTTTTCCGCGCGCCAGAATTTACTGATAGCATTCGTCGACACGCCGTCTTGATTCCCGAGTTTCGTCATCTCGGACAACGCTTTGCCCGTCGCGGGCGTCCAGTTGCCGACTCTGCCGCCTGGTTCGTACCGATGGTGCTTGACGAGCGCGGCAATGATTAGTGTGTCGGCGGGCGTCTCGCCCTTCTTCGGCTTCCCGGGTCGCCTCCCTCTGTTCAATCTCTTGGCTTCGGCGAGCGACCGTACGAGGAGCAAGTCTCTTTGCCACCGTTCTTCGCCGACAAACGAGAAGACGCCTTCAATCCAATCGCCCGGGAGGTGCGTCTTCCCCAAGAACCCGAGCGGCCGCGCGTCCGACACGAACATCGATCCCTCGATGTCAACTGGCTTCGGTAACTCGTCTTTGAGACCGGCGGCAAGCGCAAGGGTATAAACGCGCTGATCCAATTCGTCGAATTGGTGCCTTTCCGGCTGCGAAATTCCGTGACAGAATTTCCCCCGGTAGCACTGCACTCGTTCGGGGGCTTTGACGAATTCAATCAGGTCGTCAATCGCTTGAGCGAGGTTCATGCCTCAACCCTCGTAGGTCTGCGTTGTCGCCGACGGCGGGAGCGTATAGCCACACGCGAACGTAGTCCGCAACGGCCCGGAGGCGGTCGTCGCCGATGTCTTCGCGGTAGGCGTCGTCGATCGACGCATCGGCGTGACCCATGACTAGCCGCACGGCCGGAAAGTCCCGCGTCGCGTCGGCGATCGTTCTGAACGTGTGCCTTAGCGAATAAAATCCTAGACCACGTCGGCCATTGATCTTCAGCGAGCGGAGCACCTTCCCGAACTCTTGCGTCACCGCGTCCGAGGCGCCGTCGCTCGACCAGGGCCGCCCGTACTTCGTCACGAACACGAGGTCCGCGTTAGCCGCGTCCTTCGGCTCGGGTCGTTCGGCGATCGCCTGCCGCAACGCCGCGACCGCCTCCGACCAGAGAGCGCAACGCCGTTGGATCCCGTTCTTCGGCCGCGGATGGTCCACCCAACCGCCGTCGAGATCCAGCTTCGACTGCAACAGGCTGCCGCAGTCCGAGTTGCCAAATCCGCAACTAATGCCGAGCAAGATCATCGCCCGAAGCGCCGGTGAAGCAGCGTCGAGCAAGGCCCTGACCTCCGCAGCCGTGAACATTCGCTTGCCGCCGTCGGCGCGATGCTTACGCAACACGTTCTTGGCCGGCTTTTTGAACTCCGGACCGAACCGCACCGGCTTGTCGATCAGCCCGGCCTCGAACCCGTACTTGAAGATCGTCCGAACGCGCTGCACCTCGTTGCCGAGCCGGACCGGGCCCCACGTCATGGCGGCCCGCAGCGCCTCGAAGTCGTCAGAGGCCAGGTCAATGACAAGCCGATTCTTGCCGAACTGCTCGGCGAGCCGCTCGGCCGTCTGTTTGTATTCGGCGAACATGCGAGGCGACAGCTCGCCGGCGTCGAGCTTGTATTTCTTGGCGGTCAGGAACCGGTTGCACAAGTCCTTGACAGTCAATTCACCAGTCTCCACACGCGGCGTCCGTCCCGCGTGCAGGTCGTCAGACTGAGCTTTATACTTGGCGAGCGCTACTTCCCATCCGTCGCCCGGCAGTCGCTCCATCTTGCCGTCGACGATCTTTCCCCAACGGCCAAAGTAGTGCAGCCTGCCCCTGATTCGCTTCTGCCAATAACCGTTCGTGGATGAGCCGAGAGGGAAGTGGGGATACGGCTTGCGGGGCTTCGCAGATTTACGCGATTGGCGTGCGGAAGTAGACTTAGACATGGCGTCACCTTTCGTTTAACAGGACAGGTGGCGTCGCGCCCGTCGGCCTCAATCCGGCGGGCGCAACTTTTGGTGACGTCGATTGTAGCCAGTATAATCCAAGTAATAAAGCGACTATGATTGAGGATTCAGAGTTCAACGTAAAGCATTACAAATAAACACTTTGCACCCGTAGCTCAGTAGGATAGAGCGGCGGTTTCCTAAACCGCAGGTCGCAGGTTCGAATCCTGCCGGGTGTATTCAAATTCTGGTCCAAGGTCCAAAGTCCAATGTCGAAGATCCGCGGGCGTGCGGGCCCAGGGTCACCAGCACCGACTAGGCGGGGATTGGCTTCAAAAACTGATCTTGGTTGAATCGCGTTTTTATGGCTGAATGGAGATAGGGCTTTTTTCGTCGCGAGCGGGCATTGATCCGTTCGGGCGCCGACCCGACGGTGGTTACGCTCCATGGCTAAGGAAGATGGTGTGCCGGCGCTCGCTTCGCGAGCTGGTCACACCCTACGCCCGTTGCCCGCCCGCGGCGGTGTGTCCGATGGCAACAGACGGTCACGCGGCAGCCGGCGCCCCAGCTCAACAAAGCGCCAACCGCACCGGGTGCAGGGGCGTTGCCCCTGCTAGCGGTAGGCGGCGGCTTGGATGCCGTAGAGCTGGGAGTAGGTGCCGCCCTTGGACATGAGTTCGTCGTGCGTGCCGACTTCGACGACGTGGGCACCGTCCAATACGACGATCAGGTCGGCCATCCGCACGGTGGAAAAGCGGTGTGAGACCAGGATCGTGATCCGTCCGGTGCCCCCGAAGGAGGTGGGGTTGAGGGTGCCGTCGGCCGACGCGCCGTCGCCGGCCGGGCGCGCCGTCGCAGCTGAGGCTCGGGCGGCGACCGCGTAGCGTTCGAAGAGTTCGTGCTCGCTCTCGGCGTCGAGGGCGGAGGTCGGTTCGTCGAGCACCAAGACGAGCGGAGAATCGCGCATGAAGCCGCGGGCGAGCGCCAGTTTTTGCCACTGCCCAAAGGAGACTTCGACTCCCTCGGGCCACGTCGGGCCGAGCTGTGTCTCTAAGCCCGCTTTGAGACCGGCGACGACGCCATCGGCACCGGCACGCGCGACGGCCGTCGTGATCGCAGGCTCGTTGTCGAGTCGGGGGACGTCACCGACGCCGACCGAGTGGCGGGCTCGGAACTCGAATTTAAAGAAATCTTGGAACGCCCCGGCCATGCGGGTCCGCCACTCGTCGGCTGGGAGGCGGGTCAGGTCGACGTCGTCGATCAAAATGCGGCCGGCGTTGGGTTCGTACAGTTTGCCCAGAAGTTTGACCAACGTTGTCTTGCCGGCTCCGTTCTCGCCGACGATCGCGACGACCGTTCCGGCGGGAAGTTCGAGATTCACATCGTCCAGAACGACTCGCTCGGTTCCGGGATAAGCGAACGACACATGCTCGAAGCGAATGCCGCGAATCAGCCGCGCGGGGACGGGTAGGTCGGCCGACGCGATCAGTGCGGCCGCGTAGTCTTCGAGCCAGGCGAGCCGGCGGGAACCATCCATCCAGATGCCGCGCAAGAAGCCGATCTCGCCGACGGTTGCGCCGATATAGGCCGACAATCGCGACCCAGCCGCCAGCACCAACAGCACATCGCCCGCGGAACCTTTAAGGGACACCGAGACGAAGACAACCGCCCCGACGTACGCGCCGCCGAAGATCGCCCAGGCCAAGGTGTGCCACGCGGCCGTTCCCCAGCGGGCCTCCGACACGGGAGCGTACCACTGCTCCCAGGCGCGGCGGCGTTCGGTGGCCAACCGTGGGCCGATGCCCGTAAGCCGCACTTCTTTGCCGGGCGTCGCCGTGGTGGCCATGTTGAAAAGGTGTCGGGCCAAGCGGCTGAACGGTGCGCCGCGCTCCTGGGCGACTCGCTCGACGGCCGGCCTCCAGGTCGAAGTGACGACGGTCGGCACCGCGAAGAGTGCCAACAGGACAAGGGCCGGGTGGATCGACATCAAGAGACCGACGGTGACGGCCAGTCTCAAGATCCAGCCGCATGTCGAGAAGAGCGACATATACATATGGTCGAGCACGAACACCTGGTTGCGCAACATCGAGAGCCGGTCGAGATAGTCGGGCCGTTCCTGGTGCGCGATGGTCGCGACCGATGCCTGCAGGCGGGCGACGTGCGACTCGAGCGCGATGGTGACCTTGTCGCGAAATCCGCGTTGTACGCGGGTGCTCACCGTGCGAAGGAACCAGGTGGCCGCGGCCGACAGACCGAGCAACACGGCGGCCGCGTACACCAGGTCGTTGCGACCTTCGAGCACGCCTTGACCCAACATCTTGAGCCAGAGCGCCAACAGCGCATCGGGCAGGGCGGCGAGCAAGGCGAGGAAGAAGGCGGCCAAGAGCAAACCCGGCTCGTGCTGATAGCCCAGCCTGCACAGCCGCCACATCGAGGAGAGGGCCGGCGGCAACTTGTCCGGCACCACGGGACGCCGGGCGGCAGCCGACTTGGGAGGGCGAGGCTCCCGTTGAGCCGTCTTTTCCGCGCCCCGAAGAGGAAGAGGCTCGGCAGGAGCCTCGCCCTCCCGTTTACCGTCAGGCGAGGACGTCATAGACTTTTCCTTCCTCGTCCTCGGTTGCCGTGAATCGCTGTGCCTGCAGATCGAACATGGTGTGATAGCGCCCGCCAAGCGCCATCAGCTCGTCGTGCGTGCCCAGCTCAACGACCTTGCCATGCTCAAGCACGCAGATCCGGTCGGCGTGACGAACGG
Organism: Planctomycetaceae bacterium; assembly: GCA_035949535.1. GTDB lineage: Bacteria > Planctomycetota > Planctomycetia > Planctomycetales > Planctomycetaceae > DASPSM01. Next base: position 8,447 of record DASZIA010000215.1, read on the forward strand.
TCGAAAAGCGATGCGAAATCAGGATCGTGATGCAATTCCGGCTGGCGGTCAGGATGCGGTCGAAAATCTCCGCCTCGCCGCGAACATCGAGCTGGGCCGTCGGCTCATCGAGCAGCACGACGCCCGCTCCGAGTTGCACTGCGCAGAGTGCGCGGGCCAACGCGATGCGCTGCCACTGGCCACCCGAGAGCTCGGTCCCGCCCTCGTAGCCGCGGGCCAGAATCGTATCGAGAGTCGCGAGATTGGCCGCTCCAGCCGATTCGAGGGCCGATTGAATCGCCGTGTCGGGCGCGCCGGCTGGCGCCACGTTGTCACGCAGCGGCAGCTCGAAGCGGGTGAAATCCTGGAAGACGGCCGTCAGTCGTTTCCGCCAGGAGCCCAGATCGAACTCGCGCACGTCGACGCCGTCGACCTCGATCGCGCCCTCTTGCGGGTCGTAGAGCCGGCAGAGGAGCTTGGCGAGCGTCGTCTTTCCCGCTCCGTTCTGACCAACGATGGCCAACGAGGTGCCCGCCGGAATCGTGAGGTCGAAACCCTCCAGCACGCGGTTGCCGCCGGGATAACCGAAAGTGACGTTGCGAAAGCGGATCTCGCGCCTTGGGAGTCCGTCCGCCTTGCGCGAGCCCGACGGCAATTTGCCCGCCGGTTCCATCGCCGGTTCGAGCCGCAACACGGCGTCCACCGGGGCTGCCGCTCCATCCAGGGCCCAGTTGAGACCGCCGAACGCGATCATCGATGTGCCGATCGCGCTTTGGGCGAACATCACCAGATGTCCGAGATCGAGCCGGCCATCGACCGCGGCCGAGGCGAGCGCCCAGAAGACAATCACGTTGGCCCCGATGACGAGCAGCATGCTCCACAACACGGGCCGCTCCCGCAGCCGAGTCGCCTCGTACTGCAATTTGTAGAGCTTTGTGCGACGGTTGACGAAGCGGTCGATCGTCCACCCGGCCAGTCCAAACAGACGCAGCTCTTTGCTCGCCGGCGGATCGACGGCCAGCCGATAGGCGTAGTCGGCGTCGCGCTGGGCGCTGCGGACTTCGGGCGTATTGCGGTCGAACCAGACGGCGCTCTCGCGCAAGAGCCAATGCGTCGCCAGCCAGGCCCCCGCGAGCAGAATCGGCGCCCACCACGCGTATGCCGCCAGCACGACGGCCGACGCCAGTCCGCCAATCATTTCGACCAGTCCGCTGGCGATGAAATCCATCGAGATAAAAAGGGGCGGCCCTGTCATGCCCAAATCGAAATCGCGCGCGACGGTGAGGTCGCTCGTGAGCTCGGGATTCTCAAGGTGTCCCATTCCCGGCGGACGCACGCAGGCATCCGTCAGGCGGTCGTAGAGCCAGGCCGCCGTGCGGTCGCCGAGATTAGCACCCACCGCCTGTTGAATCGGCGCGAGCACTTGCAGCAGAACAAAGAGGGCGCCCACAAAGACGAGGCCAGCGAGCAAAGAATCGCCATGCTCGACCGCCGCCACAAGAACGCCCATCGCGATGGCGAAAACGGCCGGCAGCACGCCCCGCAGCGCGACGATCAGCCACCACACGACCGCGAGCGGGCGGTTCGCGCGCGGCAGCACGGCGAAGAATTTCCACTCTTTGCGCGCACGGAGACGGTCGAACACGGCTTTCGCGTGGCCTCTTCAAGAGCCCTCCGTGGCCGACGACTGCGGACGATGGCTCGAAGCGCGTCGATTTCGGCACGGTAACAGGTCGGGAGACTCTTTTGAACCCTCGGCATTTGGGAAGGGCGAACGGGATGGCTGGCGCTTACGCGACCCGCTTGTCTCCCGGCGTCACGATCGCAGCGGGGCAATCGGGCGAGCAACTGAGGCGGACGTTCAAGTCCTGGCCGCCGATTTCGATGAAGCATTTTTCGGACTGCGGGGTCCAATAGTCCTCGAGTCGCGTCAGCCCGTCCGACTTGGTGATTGTCTCGCTCGCCAGGCTCGCACGAAGAATGCTCTGCGCGTCGCAATTCGGGATTCCCAAAAACGTCGCCGCCGATTCGATGACACGCGTCGCACGCTCGGCATCATTCGTCAGATCCTCGAATCGAACGTGCAGGGTGTCGTCGAGGTTCGACCAGCCCACCATCCCTTCGTAAAACCGCTTGAGCATGTAAGGGGCACTTGTTTGCAGAAACACGTAGCAGCGCTTCCGAAGATCGGGAATGGAGTACCAGGCCAGTTGCTTGGCTCCCAGCCGCCCTGTCGTGTGCATAAATCGCATATAGGAAATCAGGGCCAGGCGGAGATCGCGGGTCAGATAGAGCCGCTTGAACGGGCCCGTCGCCCGCACGACCTCGTCTTTGAAGGGGAGATGACCGACGGCAAATTGGCCGGGCTGAATGTGGCTCAGCGACGCGCTGAGTGGTTCACTCCGCACGAATCGACCCGGGTCCTGACGGGCTTCCGCGAGGGCGCTGCCGCTGTAGTCGGTGTACGCGGTCTCGGCCAGGTGCATTCCGGTAAAGCGGTAGCCCAATGCCTTGAGCAGCTCGGCTGCGAGATACGTCCCCGACTTGGGAATGCTCACCACGATGACTCGATGATCCGGCATGACGTCCACTTTGCCGATCGACCTCGACCATTCTTCGGAATCGCCAATCGGATCCTGGCTCGCGGCGGCGGGCGGGATGATAACGTAGACTGACGACGACCGCAAAATGAATTTGCGACCAGTGCCGGCCCCGCTCCCCGGCGTGGTAGCATCGAGGAGTCACTCTACTGCTGCTTCCACAACAAAATGGTGGGAGGCAAAATGCGATGCATCGGCCGGCAAGGGAAAGCGTGCGACGAATCGTTGGCAGTCAGTAAAGGGTGTATCATCTTCGTGAGGGTGTCGGCGGATCGCGCGATGCCAAAAGCTCTTGTTCCCTCTCCCCTCGCGGGAGAGGGGCTAGGGGTGAGGGGGTCAGCCGTTGACTCGCGCTCGGGACCCCTCACCCCCGACCCCTCTCCCGCAAGGGGAGAGGGGAGCATGATGGTTGCATTCCTTCCATGTCCTCCACCATTTCCCACTAGATGGTCTACTACGATCCACCAGCAATCTGACACCGCGCCCCAAGAGCCTGTGCCGGGAGCACGATTTCGATGAGCCAGACGACCGGATCGGGGATTGTGCGAATGAATCGCCGACAGTTCGCCGCGGTGCGTGAGATGCTCACGCGGGCGTTCCTCGATTACCCGCTGATGCAATACGTGAACCCCGAGCTGAGGCGACGGCGGCGGGGAGTGGCCACTCTCTATGGCGGCATCATTCGCGATACGTTGCGTCATGGCGAGGTGCATGTGAGCGCCGGAGTCGAAGGGGCGTGCTGCTGGCTGCCGCCCGGCGTCGGTCTGCCGACGTTTGTGCGTGAAGTGCGATCGGGAATGCTGGGACTGCCGTTGGGTTTTGGTTGGGCTGGCTTTCAGCGTTTGGTCGATTTCGATCACATGCAACGGCGGTTGCACGAACAATATGCGAAAGGTCCGCACTGGTTTCTAGCGACGATCGGCGTCGATCCGGCCCATCAAGGAAAAGGCATCGGCAGTGCGATCATGGCACCAGTCCTGGCTCGCGCTGACCAAGAGCGAATTCCCTGTTACCTCGAAACGCACACCGCCGACAACGTCCGCCTTTATGAACGGCACGGGTTTCGAGTGATGGAGCACCTCGAAAACCCGGAGAGCGTGCCGCTGTGGGCCATGCTGCGGCCGCCAGCGGGCGCTTAGTTCAACAAGGAGCATCCAACATGCTGTCCGAAATTCGCGCGGAGTTTCGCCGGTATCGAAAACTGGCCGAGGATGCGTTGGTCGATCTCGACGACGCGTCGTTCTTTCACAAGCCGGGGGCCGTGGTCAATCCGATTGCGTTGATCGCGAAACACGTCGGCGGAAACCTCCGCTCGCGGTGGACCGATTTCCTCACGACCGACGGCGAGAAGCCGGACCGGCAGCGCGACACGGAATTCGAGCTCGTCCAAGGTGACTCTCGCGATTCCCTGATGCACCGCTGGAATACCGGCTGGAACGCGCTTGAAAACACGCTCACGAGTCTCTCCAACCTCGATCTCGATCGCACGATCACCATCCGCGGCGAGGCGATGAGCGTCCGCGAAGCAAGCCTGCGTTCGGTCACCCACACGGCGTATCACGTCGGGCAGATTCTCTATTTGGCCCGCCTCCTCAAGCCCGAGCGAAAGTGGCTGACCGTTCCTCCCGGCCAAAGCAGCACGTTCTCAACGCCCTATCTGCCACGCACCAGCCCGGAGAAAAAGGAGCGGCCATGAAGCGCCGCGAGTTTCTCTCGGCCGCCGGACTGGCTCTGGCGACGCGCAACGCATCGGCGAGCGCCTCGCCCGGCTCGGTCGGCCCTTCTCGCCCGCAGCTCAAGATGCATGTCGGAACTCAACAAGGGCCGACGACCCCGGAAATGTTGCAGTTTTTCAAACGGCACGGCTGCGATCACATCTGCGGGTATCCGTCCAAACCCGACGCGCGGGGCTATTGGACGCTCGAAGAACTCGAGCGCACCCGCGATCTTTGTGAAAACCACGGCGTGCGGATGGAGATGGTCGCGCTGCCGTTTCTGACTTCCAGTCACATCGACCACGAAAAACACGGCGCGATTATGCTCGGCGAAAGCCCAGAGCGCGATCGCGATATCGCCGACATTCACAAGATGATCGAAGCCTGTGCCAAAGCGGGTGTGCCGTCATTCAAGTACAACCTGAGCCTGCTGGGCGTGCTGCGAACTCGGCCGACCGCAGGCCGGGGCGGATCGACGTACAGCACGTGGCGCCGGTCCGAGGCGCGGGCCAATCCGCCGCTCACTCGGGCCGGGCGAGTCACTCAAGAACGGGCCTGGGAGCGGATCGAGTACTTTCTTGAGCGCGTGATTCCCGTGTGCAACGAGCACAAAGTCCGCGCGGCTTGCCATCCGCACGATCCGGGCGTTCCGCCGGAAGGCTTTCAGGGTGTCTGCCGCGTGTTGGGAACGGTCGACGGGCTGCGGAAGTTTGTCTCCATTCGAGAAAGCCCCTGGCACTGCCTCAACTTTTGCCTGGGGACCGTGGCGGAAATGCTGGCCGACCCGAACCGCGAACTCGGCCCCATTGTGCGGGAATTCGGCGAGCGGCGGAAGATCTTCAACATCCACTTCCGCAACGTCCGCGGACACCGCGACGACTTTCGCGAAGTTTACCCCGACGAGGGTGACGTCAACTTAGTCGAAATCGCCCGCATCCTGCGCGACGTCGGCTACGACGGCATGCTGATGCCCGACCACGTGCCGTCGCATCCGGACGATCCGCGCGGCCTTCAGGCATTCGCGTTTGCGATGGGACACATCAAGGGGATTTTGCAGGCGTTGAGCTGAGTCGAGTGTCTGCCGATGGCGCACCGGCACACCAAACGGGCCAAAGAGGAGGCTGCCGAGGCTCCGCGGGCAGGTCGGGCGAAGCGATCAACCGCGCGGCCCTAGGCCCCCTCACCCCCACCCTCACCACCCCTCTCCCGCGACGGGGAGAGGGGTGAAGGAATTCGGTCAAACGGCGACGAGCCGCACGAGCCCAGCGTTCGTTTCCACTCGACGAATTTGTGCTTACCCCTTCTCCCCTCGCCCCTTGCGGGAGAGGGGTTGGGGGTGAGGGGGAATCCTCTGTCGCCCCGTTGGGGCTTTCGATCTCATGGACATTCCGTTCCACGGGCTGACGCCGCGTGGCTATGGGAGTGCCGCCCCTTGCGGGGCTTCTGAGAAATTGCTCCGCGCGTAGAAAACCGATCTTGAATGAATTGAAGTTTTCTGGCTGAATGGAGATAGGAGACTTTCGTCTGGCGTGCCTCGATGCGCGCCCAGTGAGCGCCGAGCGCTGAAGGTTCGCCCGCTGCCCCTTGCCGGGGATAAGGATCCCGCCGGGGACGAAAATTTCGTACCCGCCGGGGTGGGGATCCTTTTTTCAATAGGAGAGAAGAGATCCCCGGCAGGCGACGACGAGGCATTTTGGTGCCAATGGCGGCGGCTTTGAGCCGCCAGTACTCCGCGGACAAGCGATGCACCGCTTCGGGGTGCACTTCGGAATGTGTGCGCCGCGTCTCAGATTTGAGAGAAGACACTGGCGGGCCACAACCCCCGCCAGTGGCACCCGGCCTGAAGGGCCGAGACAACCGCGCGCCGACGACAATCGCAAAACGAAGACGACTAACAGGAGGTCGCAGAGGCAACAGAGAAACGCAAATGCCTTTCGCCTCCGTTACCTCTGCGCTCCTGTTCAAATCTTCTGTCTTCTGAGACGACCACATTCACGGGGACAAGCGAGTTTCAACTCCGAGCCGTGGGTATGGCATCCGGCGCGAGCGTTGGGAATACGGCTACAAATTGGTCGGCGTGGAAAAGATCCCGCCGGGGACGAAAATTTCGTACCCGCCGGGGTGGGGATCCTTTTTTCAATAGGAGAGAAGAGATCCCCGGCGGTCTGGTCGTATCCGAAGTGGCTAGGGGGAAATACCAGGGGTTGGGTCGGGTCACGAATTTTTGATAGGAAGGTGACCCACGAAATTCGTGACCCAACCCCCAACCGCAGGTCGGGACGGGACAGATTGGGACGGGACACGAACGTTACGACGGGCCAGACGGAAACGAAGCAAGTGCCCTCACCCCGCCCCTCTCCCAGCAGACTGGGCGAGGGTGAAAGATCGGGACGGGACACGAACACGGCAGGGACTACCGGCCGACAGAGAATGGCCGGTGGGTCGGGACACTTTGTATCAATAGGCAGTTGACCCACCGAAGTAGTTGACCCACCCCCCCTGCCACCGACAATTCGACTCCGAGCGCGGGACGGGACACGAGGAAAGTCCAAGGTCCGAAGTCCAAAGTCCAAGGTCAGGATGGGAATCGAAGCGTGCCGGGGAAGAGATCCCCGGCGGGAACGAAAAAAGGATCCCCGCCGGTGATGGGGATCCTTTTTCACTAGGGAGGAAGAGATCCCCGGCAGCCTCCCAAGGCGCGCGGGACGATGGGACGGGACACGAACGTTTACGACGCGCCAGACGGAAACGAAGAAAGTGCCCTCACCCCGGCCCTCGCCCAGCAGACTGGGCGAGGGTGAAAGATCGGGACGGGACGCTTTGGGACGGCAGCCATCGGGACGGGACACATGGGGATCGTGAATTCGCCCTCACCTCGGTCCTCTCCCATCCGAAACGGACGGGCGAGGGAGAAAGAGTGGAACGGGACTGGTCGGGCCCCGTCAAGCCGGTGGCGGCTTAGTATCCTGCCGCACAGCCGTTTTCCCGTTTGTCGGCCACGCCGATCAAGTCACCCGTCTTCCGGTCGATCCAAATCGAGTGGGCGTCCCCCTGGTCGTCCTTCGACACCCGCACGACGTGCCCCATCGCCTCGAGCTGTTTCAAAAGCGCGGGATACTCGCGCGCGAGTCGTGGTTCAACTTTGATCCGATCGGGAAACCACTGGTGGTGAAAGCGCGGGGCATCGACGGCTGCGCGGGGGTCCATTTCGAAATCGAGCACGTTGACCAGCATGCAGAGCACGGTGTTGATGATGGTCCGTCCGCCCGGGCTGCCTGTGATCAAAAACGGTTTCCCGTCTTTCAGCACGACCGTGGGACACATCGAACTGAGCATCCGTTTGCCCGGCGCGATCTGATTGGGAAGAGTGCCGATAGTTCCCTTGCTGTCGGTGACGCCGGGATGCCAGCCAAAATCGTTCATCTCGTCGTTCAAGAGGAATCCCGCGCCCGGCACGACGACGCGGCTGCCATACATGTTCTCAAGGGTGTAGGTGAGGCTCACGGCTGTTCGTTCGCGATCGATGACCGAAAAGTGCGTCGTGTGTGCGGCCTCCTGCGCAATCGGAATGTCGCCGGCGAGTTGCACGCTGGGCGTCGCCCTGTGCAAATCGATGCCCCGCGCCAGGGATCGGGCGTAATCCTTCTGCGTCAGCTTCGCGGGGATCGTGACGCGGTCGGGATCGCCCAGGTAACAGGCACGGTCGCGGAATGCGCGTTTCGCCGCTTCGCTCAACAGGTGGAGCGTTGCCGCCGACCAGCGCCCCTGAGCGTGCAGGTCAAAATTCTCGAGGATGTTGAGTTCCTCGATCAGCGTCGTGCCGCCCGACGACGAGGGAGGGACCGACACGATCTCGAAGCCGCGGTAGGTGCCGCGCACGGGCTCGCGAAACCTCGCGTGGTAGGCGGCCAGATCGTCCTTGGTGATCAGTCCCCTGCCGCGCCGCATCTCGGCCGCAAGTTTGTCGGCTGTGCCACCGAGATAAAACGCGTCGGGTCCTCGATCGGCGATTTGCTCCAAGGTCTCGGCCAGTTCCGGCTGCACGAGGCGATCGCCGGATTTCCACTCTCCGCCTCCCGGTTTACCGAACACCCGATGCAGCTCGGCGAATTTTTGCTTCTCCGACTTACCGAGGTATTCGTTCAGCGACGACGCAGTTGCCGCATCAAGCGAGAAGCCGTCTCGGGCGAGACCGACCGCCGGCATCACCAAATCGCGCCAAGCGAGTCGGCCGAAGCGACCGTGAGCGAGCGCCAGGCCGCGCACGGTGCCCGGCACGCCGACGCGACGGTGTGGAGTTCGCCCTTCCTTCGCGACAAACATCTCTTTGGTGGCGGCGGCCGGCGCGACTTCTCGAAAGTCGACCACGACCGGCACGGCTTTTCCCAAGGTCGGCACAATGACCATGTAACCCCCGCCGCCAATGTTGCCAGCGCCGGGCCACGTCACCGCCAATGCGAACGCGGTGGCGACGGCCGCGTCGACCGCAGTGCCGCCACGCACCAAGGCGTCGGCGCCGATTCGCGACGCGAGCGGGTGCACGCTGACGACCACTCCATTTTGGCAGCGGACGAGATCGCCGTGCTGAATTTGCAGATTGCGAGGCTCGGCCGCTGTGCAAAGCAGTGCGGACAAGCAGAGAGTCAGCGCAATCAGCGCGGCGATCGCGCAGTAGCGGGGTGGCTGCGGTCGAGCGCAGCGAGCTCCCAGATTCTCTTCGTGGATTCTGTGCATCGTGCGATTTCTCATTGGACGGAGGGGCCTTCGGTCGCGCGAGTCGACATTGCCGGCCGAGGTGTGCTGATAATCAGAAGAGCCGCCGCGGACGCCAAAACCTCCGTAATGACGGAGGCCATCGCGGTCATCCGGAAGATGTCGCCCCAAGTTCCGGCGGGCACTTGGGAGACATGATCGGGGCTCATCGCGAGATAGTGGTTGTACGCCTCGAAGATCAGCGAGCCGAGCATCGACCCGAGCAGCAACCAACCTCCGGAACGCATGCGGCCCATCCAAAGCAGCCCGGCCGCTACCACTGGCGCTAGGTAAAGCACGACTGCGATATAAATGTTGGCTAGCACCGACTGCAGGTAGATGCCCAACTGGGCGTGTGCCAACCCATGCAGAACGAGCGGAGTGCCATGTATCAACACTGCCGCAATGCCCAGCCAGACGGCGAAGCGCGGGCTCGTGGCTTTCATCGGCTAAGTCGCCTCCGAATTGGGCGGCGGCCCCACGGCTATGGGGACGGAGGCGGTTCGATCGTGGCCGCCAGAGTCGGAACGCCGTGTTTCATTTCCAGGATGACGGCCGGCTTGATGGCGTTGCGGTCGCGATCGATCGAGATGCGGCCGGTCACTCCGTCGAAGTTCTTCGTGGCCGCCAGGGCGGCGGCGATTTCGGCGCCCGATTGCGATGGGGCCTTCTCAATCGCCGCGAACAGGATGTTCGCCGCGTCGAAACCGAGCGCGGCCATCGCGTCGGGCGCGATTCCGAATTGCTTTCGATAGTTTTTCAAAAATTCCTGCACCCGTGGTCGCGGGTCCTGCTGCGAGTAGTGGGAGCAGAAATAGGCGCCGTCGATCGCGTCCCCCGCGATCTCCGCCAGCTTGGCCGAATCCCAGCCGTCGCCCCCCACGAGCGGCACGCGAATTCCCAGCTTGCGGGCCTGCACGGCGATGTTGGCGACATCGGTGTAATACCCGGGGATGAAGACGATGTTTGGCTCACTGCCGCGAATCGACGTCAGTTGGGCCGAGAAGTCCTGGTCACCCTCTTGATAAGACAGCCGCGACAAAATGCGTCCGCCCATCGCTGCGAATTGCTTTTCGAACTCGTCCGCCAGCCCGACGGAGTAGGGCAACTTTTGATCGTAGAGGATGGCGGCGGTTTGGGCCTTGAGGTTCTCGCGAGCGAACTTCGCGCAGGCGTAGGCCTGGAAACGGTTCATGAAGCAAACGCGGAAGATGCGATCGCCCACGGCGGTGATTTCGGGAGCGACCGAGGAGGGCGTGACCATAGGGATTCCATACTCTTGGCAGACGGGTGCTGCCGCGAGTGACAGGCCCGAGGCGACTTCACCCAGCACGGCCGCGACCTGGTCACGATTGATCAGCCGCGTGACGGCCGTCCCGGCTTCCTTGGCATCGCCTCGATCATCGTAGGTGATCAGACGGATCTTCTTGCCGTGAATGCCGCCGGCCTGGTTGACAGCCTCGACCGCCAGGCGAATGCCGTTGTCGGTCGATTGGCCGAACGTCGCCTCGGATCCCGTGAGCGAGGCATAGTGGCCGATGCGAACCTCGTCAGGAGCTGGCGCCCCGGAATGCACGCAACCCACGGCGACGAGCGCGAATAGTCCGAGAGCGATCGTGTTCGCTCGCAGCAGCCGAAATCGGGGGTGACAGTCGCGGCGTGGCATCTCCGCGTCGAGTATAGCAAGCTGTCGCGATTTTAAACGGGAGGGCGAGGCTCCTGCCGAGCCGCATTTCGGTCGGAGGAAGACGGCTCAGCAGGAGCTTCGCCCTCCCGAAGTCTTCTCAACCCGTAAGGAGTTGTTGCTCCAACGAAGCTAATAAATCCCCCAGCTTCCACTCCTGCGAGCCAGTTCGCACCGTGGCGTCGTCTTCGAGCAAAGTGCGGACGCGTTTCTCGGCTGACATTACCGTGCTGTGGTTGCGGCCGCCGAAGTGTTCGCCGATCTCCGTGTAGGCCGCCTGGGTCATCTTTCGGGCGAGATACATGGCCAGCATCCGGGGCTGGCTCACCGTCCGGTTGCGGCGGGGCGAGCGCAGCTCGTTCGGGCCGAGCGAGAATAACCGGCAGACCGCCTGCTCGACCTCTGCGACGCGGACGATCCGCGTACAGTCACGATCGAGGTCCGCCAGAACAGTGCGGGCGACGGCCAGGTTGATCGTTTTGCCCGTCGCTTGTCCGTAGTTCTCCAGAAAGTTGAGCGCCCCCTCGAGCTCACGCACGCTGAGCGCGAACCGCTGCACAACGAACTCGATTGCCTCGTCAGTGATGCGGACGGTCAAGCGGGCCGCCTTGCGGGCGACAATCGTCCTCCGCGTATCGACGTCGGGCGATTCGAGGCGGCACACGATCCCCGACATGAATCGAGTGACAAGCTCTTCGCTCAATCGTGTCAACAATCGCGGATGACGATCCGCGGTGAGAGCCACCTGTCGACCATGCGATTCGAGCTGCCTGATGGTGTGCAGGAATTCTTCTTGAATCACCCGCTTTCCGTCGAGAAAGTCGACATCGTCGATCATCAGGACGTCGACGCCGCGGAATCGCTGACGGAAGCTGGCCAGTGTGCGATCGCGGAGGGCCTGTGTGAAATAGTTGGCGAACGACTCGGCGGACAGAAACACCACGCGGAACGAAGGATACCGCGCCCGCATGCGGCGATAGATGCCTTCGAGCAGATGAGTCTTTCCGATGCCCACGCCGCCGTGCAGCACGAGCGGGTTGTAACCACCCGGTTGTTCGCACACCTGCAGGGCTGCGGTGAGGGCCAACTGATTTGCCGGGCCGGCGATGAAGTCGTTGAGATCAGAAAAGCGACGCCCAGATCGGGGCGCGGAAGAAGTTTGGCTAGCTGCCTGGGAGCCGCTGGGCTGCTGATTGGCGGCTGGCAGCGACCCTTTGGGTGCGTTCGGGGGAAGTGGCGGTCTGTCGGCTGAGGTTCGGTCGTGTCCCGCAGCCGCGGAGTAGGCGTCGTCGTCGCTCGACTCTGTTCCGCGACGACCAACTTGGAAATCTTGCCCCGATTGCGAATTTTCCCGTCGCGCACAGGAGAGCGCAATCTTCGCAATCGGAAGAGCCGCTAGGGCGCTGGTCGCGGTTGCTGAGTCCTTGCCGCGGCCGCCGAATCCCCGCAACATCGGACTGCGCACTCCCCCGTCGCGGCGCTCCGATTGTGCCCATTCACGCGTCGGCTCAGTCGAGGGACGCGCCGCCCCACTCGTCGCCTCAATCTGCGGTGCGGTGGAAATTGCCTGCACTAAGAGTGGGGGTGGGGGCGGGGGCAACTCTCGGAACTGCACGGCGACCGCGTCCCCAACCACAAGCTGCGCCGCTTGCAGCATCGCGGGTCGATAGCGCTGCTGCAGCCAGCTCAACAAGAACTTGTTGTGCACGTTGACCGTGACCTGGTCATCCGCGATCTCGATCGACGCGTTGTCGCGAACCCAGAGATTGAAAGTTCGCGAACCGATCCGCCGTTCAAACTCCTGCAAAATCTCGCCGGGCTGGGTATCAAGCCGTGCAACTGCCGTGTCGCCGGGCTGCATCATGCCACCCTCCAATGAGCGCACCTCTTCTGTGCCGGCACGTACCGGGTGCAGGAAGGAAGTCCCTAGAAGGTTCGAACAGACGCCGAGAGATCTGGCTGCTCCCTGCGCAGACTCTCGCTGTTCGAAAGAGGGTCCCCCGGCAAGACGACAGCACTCCGTTGCCGCACAGCGCGCGGCCGACGGTGAAGAAACGCGATCGGTCCGTTGCGAAAAGCAGATTCGAGCAGCGAACCGTGGGCACCGTGTCGCCGCTCGAACTTTACCTTCACTCACTCAGGAAGCCGATCGTATCGGGCGGTCGGCTCATGTCAAACGAAAACAATCCGAAATCTTCACGCGTGGCTCTCAATGGCATCGCCGACGCCACCAATCTTCCGAGGACTCACCAAGTTGGGTTCTCACAAAAAATTTTTCTGGAGCGCGAAGCCGACTGTGAACGGACTGTCGATTAACTCCGCGCACCGAGCGATGCCTTCTTTTGGGGAAAATACACATGCACGCCCTTGCGATCCGTCTCGACGAATCCAAGCTCGTCATAAACCTTGCTCGCGTAGTCGTTTCGACTGTCGACCGCCAGCAAAAGCGCTGACTGACCTGCGCCGCGCGCCGCGATAAGTGCATCGGTCATCATGCGGCGACCCAGTCCCAATCCGCGGCAATTGTGCGACACACCCACGTAGACAACCTCCCACGCCGAGTGCTCGGGGTGAGCGTTCAATAGCAAGACACCCGCGTCTTTGCCGGCCATTCGGTAGAGCGTCCAGCGCGCAGGATCAAAATCTCCCGACATGCGATGGCTGACGAGCGCGTCAGCACCCGAACGGCGGCCCCCCACCTCTGGGCAGTCCCGCGTGCCGACGTAGGTCTGCTCGAGCAGTCGCGCAAATCGATCGTCGTGCAGGCCCGGCTCGTAGGTGACGGTTTCCACCTCTCCCTCGAGCGGGCTCTCGGCCTTCGGGTCGGCCGGCGAACTGCCGGGGAGCATGTGGACCAGAAACCGAAGATCGGTGAGATATTTGAAGCCGTTGCGGTCCAGCGCGTCGGCGTCGTCGTGGGCGGCTGGATCGAGCAACGCTTGGACGATCCAAGCGCCGGCCGAATCGACGCGTGCGCGCAATTCAGCGACCAGGGCATCGGCGATTGCCTGGTCCGCTTCGCCTCTAGGAATCCGCGGCGGCCAGACAAAAGCCGTGCGGTCGCGTTGAATCGCGTACAAGATGGACCCCGCAAGCTTCTGGCCGCTCCACGACGTCAGCAGTCCATGTTGAACGATCCGGCCGCCATTCAGTGAGCGCAGCACGTCCTTGACGCTGATGCGGCGTTCGTCTGGGGAGAGGCGATCAAACAGCAGATCGAGCGCCGCTTCATACTCCTGCGGGGCGGCGGGAGCAATGCGAATCATCGCAGCCGGCAGCAGCCGGGTCCGCAAGGCGGTGCATCAGAGGGCGGGCACGCCGAAGAAATCGGCAGCGATCGCGAGCCGGAAACGCGGGCCGAAACGGCGCTCAGCAGTTTTTCAGGTTTGGCAGCTCCGCACGCCGGGCACTCGGGCCACGCCTGATCGCGGACGAGCGCTTCAAACTCGTGTTGGCAATCCGTGCACCGATACTCAAACAAGGGCATCGGACGCTACTCCCGCTTCTTCCGCGATGGAATCCGGACGAAACCGGAGTCGTTGCCTGCGCGGCTGAGCGGTTTCGTCAATCGATCCAGCGCATTGTACCGGATTGCTGCTCCGGCTGGCGAGACGGACCGGGCTCCCCCTTGATCGGTTGGGCCTGCGGGACGTACGGGCGCGGCCCCTCGTTGAGAGGCTGGTCGATCGGCTGCGAAAGAATTGGGCCAGACGGGCCCGAAAACCGGTCGGAGCTGTCACCCCCGAATTGATACGAGGCCACCCAAAACATGGCCGTACATGCGGCAGCGACCGCCAGGGTCGGACCCCAGCCGCTCAAGCGATGGGGCTTCTGGCCGGCAGACGGAGAGGCCAGTCGCACGGAGATCCGCGGCCACAGGCTCTCTCCCTCCGCATGAAAAACGCCGGCCACCGGCACCTGCAAAACCTCCAAGCACGACGACAATCGCTGCAAGTGTTCGCGGCAGCCGGCGCATTGACCGAGATGCCTTTGAATTTCCCCAACCGCCGACGCGTCGAGGTCGTTCCCAATCAAGAGTGCAAGTTTTTCTTTGGCCTGTTTGCAGTTCATAACTCAACCTTGGTCTTCACTCGGCTTGTCTGTGCTCGACTTTTCATTCGGACCGTCGTCAGCGGGCTTGTCTTGATTACTCGCCGCCGTCCCCTGGCGTTTGGTCCAAAGTCGTTGAAACATATTTCGAGCCTCGGCCAGCCGCCAGCGAATCGTGGCTTCCTTGCGGTTGAGGATGGCGGCGATTTCCGAGGTCGAGAAGTTTTCCATATCCCGCAGGATCAGAACCGTCCGGTATTTTTCCGGAACCTGGGTCAAAACGAGTTCTACTTCCTGCCGAGTGTCCAGAGCCCCTCGCGGATCGGCAACTTGCGGGTCCGAATTGCCTGAACTCCAATAGTCCGTAAACAGGGCCAGCTTTCCCCGTCGGCGGCGCCGGCGGAGATGATCGAAGGTCAAATTCACGCCGATTCGGAACAACCAGGGTCCAAACCGGCGAGAGGGATCAAATTGATCGAACCGGACGTACGCCCGGAGAAAGGTCTCCTGCGCAAGGTCTTTGGCCAGTTCGATATCCGACACAAAACGGAGGATCACGCGAACCAGCCGACGCTCGTACCGCTGGACCAAAGTGCCGAAAGCATCTTGGTTTCCGCGACGCGCGTCCTCCACGAGCCGGGCATCGCTGATTCCAGCCGAGTCCTGCTGAGGACTGCTCGTGAAGAGTTCAGAGTCCGACATCAGCTTCCTGTCGGACCGGCTAGCTTGGAGGGTTCGCATTCCATAAGGACCTACGAACCCCAAACTGCCGGCGTTGGGGCAATCCGCGTACGGGGGCCCGGATCTCGCCAATCCGCGCCCGAAGACCTTTGCAATTCTACGCATCCGCCCGAGGCGGCGACCAGCGGTTTTTGTTGCGGGCCAGCCGCGTCACGGTGTTACTGGGGCCCATGCCACCAGCCTGCATGAGGCGCCAGCGGCGGAGCACTTACTTCGTACGCGGCTCTCAAGATGCGAAACGCTTGAAACCCTACGCCCCGTTCCACAAGATACCGCATGGTCTAAGCGTTGGCGGGCAGGGTGCCGGTCGCTGGCCGGTTACGCGGATTGCGCGGGTTTCGCGGGGTCGACTCTTATGCAGTGGCTGCGTCCGTGCGTCGTGCTGATTTTTGTCGCGGCTCTCGGCGGTTGCGAGACGGGTGCCCCGCCGGCGCCACCCCCCGCGAAAAAATCGAGCACGACTGACGCTCATCCCCCGGAACCCCACGTGCGCATTCAATCCGAGCCGTTCGGCGATTCGAAGGACGGCTTGCCGATCACGCGTTACCTGTTGTCGAACGAGAAAGGGATGGCCGTATCGATCATCGATTACGGCGCGGCCGTCACGGAAATCGATTTCCCCGATCGCAATAAGAAGGCGACCAATATCACGTTGCGATTCCCCACGGTCGATGGCTACTTGAGCAGCAAGCAGCCGTACTTCGGACCAATTTGTGGCCGCTACGCGAACCGCATCGCCAAGGGAAAATTCAAGCTGAACGGCAAGGAATACACGCTGGCGATCAATGATCCGCCCAATACCCTGCACGGCGGAGTGAAATCGTTCAGCCACGTCGTCTGGCACTCGAAGCCCGTCACGCCGCCTTCGGACGGGAAATCGGCCGGCGTCGAGCTGATGTACGAGAGTCGTGACGGCGAAGAGGGTTACCCCGGCGCGGTGAAGACGACGGTGATCTACACGCTCACCGATACCAACGAGCTGCGGATCGACTATCGCGCGGTCTCGGCCGCACCAACCGTGATCAACCTGACCAGTCATATCTATTGGAATCTGCACGGCGCCGGGACGCGCGATGTGCTCGACCACACTCTGATGCTAAACGCCGACCGTTTCCTTCCGGTCGACGATACCTTGATCCCGACGGGCGAGCTGAAACCGGTTCAAGGATCGGCGATGGATTTCTTGTCCCCCGCGAAGATCGGCGCACGCCTCAGAGAGGTCGACGGGGGCGGGGGTCTCAAAGGCTACGATCATTGCTACGCGCTCAACGAGCGCAAGGACCCGCTCAAAGAGGTCGCAGCCCGCGTCGAAGATCCGGAATCGGGACGGGTCTTGGAGATCCTGACGACCGAGCCGGGCGTGCAGTTCTACACGGGCAATCAATTGTCGGGAAAACCAGACGACGGCGGCTTCAAGCCCTACACCGGGTTTTGCCTCGAGTGTCAACACTATCCCGACTCGCCCAATCGGCCGTCGTTTCCGAGCACGCTTCTCGACCCGAACAAGCCCTACACACAAACGACGATCTGTCGCCTTTCAGTAAAGTAATCTCGCGCGAGCCGCTGGCACCTGTGCATGTCGCAGCCCAAGCCAAAATCACTCGAAAAATTTGAGTCGCTCGCGGAACGCAAAATTCGCGAGGCGCAGGCCGAAGGGCACTTCGACGCGCTCCCAGGTTTCGGCAACCCGATCCCCGATCTGGACGGTCCGGACGACGAGAATTGGTGGATCAAGAACAAGCTCCGGCAGGAGGGGTTGGTGATCCTGCCGCCCATCCTCGAAGCGCGCCGCGACAGTGAAAAGACGCTCGAGGCCGTCAGATCGATGAACAGCGAACGCCAAGTCCGTCTCGCGATCAAGGCACTGAACGAGCGGATTCGCGCGGCACACTTTTCGCCAGCCGGCGGTCCGGCCGATGGGGTCCGACCGGTCGATTTGGAGGCGGTCGTCCAGAGTTGGCGGGCAGCAAAACCTGATTAAGTTCTCTTTAAACTGGCGTTGTGGCTAAGGGCTTGCCCTAGTAGACTCCCGCTGAACCGAGCGTCCCGGGTGCCGCTGGGACGGTCATCCGCGTATCTTCGCGCGCCATTTCCTGTCTCCACATTCCTCCGAAAATGGGACTCGTTCGCTCGTGGCCATCGGCCAAACGGTCGAACTGCCCTTATCACTCGCCGCGAATTATTGCCGACTTCCGAATAAGGGACACACGTGATCGGGGCACGCCTGGTTCGACAATGGCGCGACTTTCAGATCGCGCGCCGAACGCCACGCCCCAATATCGCCGGCATCTATGCGCAGGCTCGAGGGGGAACGAACTTCATCGCAGCCTCGTTGCACTATCACCCCAAGGTCTTTGCCGTTAACGAGCACCAGTTCGAGCATCGGCGTCGCCTCTCCGCCGTCTTCGACGAGGGCTCAGTCTTTCGAGCTGATGGGCGTCAAGACAAACGCATCGAGCAGATTCGCGTCGTCCTCTACAACAAGATGCAGGAATTCGACCCGGTCTTGTGGGATCCCCGCTCGGAGTTTCCCTCCGGCAGCCGGTTTATCGTCTACTTGCGCAATCCCGTGCGCGTCCATCAATCGCGGGAATCGTATCGTCGGCGACATAAGCCCCGACGCGTCGAATGGGTCGACAGCCGGCAGAATTTCTCGAGGTTGCTCTCCGAGACGCAAGAGATTCTCGAAACGCACGAGATCTTGCGGATGCGCTACCCCAGCCTGCTCTTGACGCATGAGTATTTTTGCTGCGAGTACGAGCGGGCCCTGCCGCAGGTTCACGAGTTCCTGGGCCTCGAGCCAATGCCGCCGGCAAACCCGCGCGATTTTCTGAAGCACTGCGGGAAGTGCGGCCGGAATTTCACCGTCATCGAGCAGGACAAACAGCAGTGGCTGGCCTGTCCCCGACATGGCCGCCCCGTGATGGGTTGCGGCCGATTCAATCCGCTGCGTCCGCTCGATCGCGACGGAGTTCTCGACGAGTCGTGGAAGACATCGCCCGACGTCAGGACAATGATCTCTGAAGTTCGGCGGGTTCTCGGCGATGGTCTGGCCGACTACTTCTGGAACGGCGACTACAGCGCGAACCTACCGGGCGCCGGATCGGTCGCTCTGAAGCGAGCGGCCTGAGCGGCCTCCTCCGCGCTGGACTGCCAACTGCGCGATGACATCGAGTCCGCCATTCGCACGCACTCATCCGCTCGTTCGGTGGACCGTCGCAGTCGGTTGCCGCTATCATAGCCGCGCTTCGTTGCTTCCGGCCCGCACGGCCCGTGCGAATCGGTTCCCGCGATACGAACTCCGAGAATCTGCCGCGGACTGCGCGTCTCGCGATGAGACCAATCAATGAAGATCCATGAATATCAGGGAAAGCAGTTGCTGGCGGCCGCAAAGATCGCCGTGCCGCGCGGTTTCGTCGTCGAATCGCCCGAAGCGGCCGCGCAGGCGTTTCGCGATCTGGGCGGCACCATTGCCGTCGTCAAGTCGCAAATTCATGCCGGCGGACGCGGCAAGGGACGCTTCAAAGAGTATTCCGAGCAGGCCGGCGTGGTGCTGGTGAAATCGGCCGAAGAGGCCGCGCAAAACGCCGCCCGCATGCTGGGCAAAACGCTCGTGACCAAGCAGACCGGCCCGGTTGGCAAGACCGTCAACGTGCTGCTCGTGGAGGAAGGGCTCAAGATCGCCCGCGAGCTTTATTTGGGCGTGGTGGTCGATCGCGCCGCCGGCGGTCCGGTGCTCATCATGTCGTCGGAAGGCGGGACCGAGATCGAAGAGGTCGCCGCTCGCTCTCCTGAAAAAATCCTCCGCGAGCCGATCGACGCGGGTTACGGGCTCTTTGCCTACCAGGTGACCAAACTGGGCTACAAACTGGGACTGACTGCCAACGCGATTAAGAGCGCCCACAAATTTCTCCCGCAAGTTGCCCGGTTCTTCATCGACAACGATTGCTCGCTGACGGAGATCAATCCCCTCGTGGTCACCGAGGCGGGCGACTTGATCGCCCTCGACGCCAAGATGACCTTCGACGACAACGCGATGTTCCGGCATAAGCCGTTCGAGGCGCTGCGTGACCTCTCCGAGGAGGACGACTCGGAGATCCGGGCCGCGGCCGCGGGGCTCAGTTACGTCAAACTTGACGGCAACATCGGCTGCCTGGTCAACGGCGCCGGCCTGGCGATGAGTACGATGGATCTGATCAAACTGCACGGCGGCGAGCCGGCGAACTTTCTCGACGTCGGCGGCGGTGCCAACGTCGATCAGGTGACCGAAGCCTTCCGCATCATTCTGGCCGAC
>DASZIA010000216.1:0-6710 GCA_035949535.1 Planctomycetaceae bacterium
TGGGACTGCTGGAAGCGCGGCAACCAGGCTCAGAAGGGCAGCACAGATGTTGCGACGGCTATTCGCGATCTTAACCGGCGCCTCTCTGAGCGCCGGTTGCAGTTCGTCGCTGTCGGAACCCAATCCATTGGGGCAGCCCGGTACGTTTGCAATCAAAGAATTGTCCTCTGCTCAAACGGCGGAAGGCACCAAGAAGGTATGGTTGGCGACCGTTTCGGAGGCGAGCGGCAAGACGTTTCACTTCGGTATTGAAATGCTGATTAAGCAAGGCAAGGGACCGATTCCATTTGCGTTCTCGAAAGCTGCTTTCGTGCGCGAAGCGGGGAATGATGGGCGCGACGCGCTGGGCCAGATTGCCAAGACCATTGACGCCACGACTGTTCCCACCCACAGCGAGAAGTTACAACGCCTCGATTTCTCGATCGTGATCTTGGGCACGGGAATGAGCCGCCACCCCGAGCCAGATGGGCACGGAGCCGGTTACGCTCAGAATCCCCCGGGCAGCTGGATGACTTCAAAGGCCTTCCTCAAAGGTGGCGAAGCCGAGGTCTTCCTCAACATCAACCCGGATCTCGGCGTGGGCGAATTCTCTCCGAAGGACCCCGACTACGGAAATGACGTGGTCGCCGAATTGGCAAAGATTTTTCTCCCGTAGACTGTGTGACAGAGAAGCGGCAGGCACAGCCTGCCCTACCGAGCGTCGCCGTCGTCGATCACCAGCGTGCAATCGGGCAAGCTGTCAAGAAACTGGCGGCCATAGGGTTTGCTGCGGATCCGCGGGTCGAGAATGGCGACCTGCCCCGTGTCTCCCTTCCGCCGGATGAGGCGGCCGAAGCCTTGCTTCAGCTTGATCACAGCCTCGGGCACCTGGTACTCGATGAACGGATTGCCGCCCCGTTCGCGAATCGCCTCCAGCCGCGCCTCCAAGAGCGGATGGTCCGGAACGCTGAACGGAAGTTTGGTGATGATGACGTTCTGAAGCGCGTCCCCGGGAACGTCGACTCCCTGCCAAAAACTGTCGGTGCCGAACAGGACGCCTGCTCCGTCTTTGCGAAACCGTTCCAGCATCAGCGAATTCGGCAGGCCGTCGGATTGGCAGTAGAGCGTGTATTGATTTTTCGCGAGCCATTTTGTGAGCCGCTCGGCACAGCTCTTGAGCATTCGATAACTTGTAAAGAGGACAAACGCGCGGCCCTGCGTCTCGGTCACGTGCCGCTGGATTCGCTCGCAGACCGCCTGTTCGTATTCGGCGGGATTCGCGGACGGATCGGGCATCCCGTTGGCGAGAATCAGTCGAGCCTGGCGTTTGAAATCAAACGGGCTGCCAAGTCGGCATTCGTCGGCGCCGGCCGCCCCGATACGGTCCTTGACAAATTCGAAACTCTGCTTGCCGACCGCGAGCGTGGCGCTAGTCAGTATGACCGTCTTCACGCGATCGAAGAGTTCGGTCTTCAGCACCGGGCCGACTTCAATTGGCGCGCAATGCAACTCCGTTCGCGGGCGCTTTCCTTGCCGCACTTCGATCCAGTAGACGCAACCGGGCAGCGACTGCTTGAGCCAGGCCGCCAGCGTTTGGCCCAGCTCGAGGCAGCGTTGCGAGGCGGCCGTCAGCTCGATCGCCTGCTCCTCATTTGTAATGTTTTTCGCGGCCGACCCCATTGAGGCAGCCAGCTCGGAGAGTGCCGGCGTCACCTTGTTTACGACATCGAGCGGCGCACGCAGACGGCCGTTTTCATTGCCGTGCTGCTGCTGCCAGTCGCGGACGTCTTCCAGCAGATCGCGCACGCCGTGGCGAATGCGGTCGACCAATCGCTGTGCCTCGACGAGCTTGTGATGTACGAGCAGCCCGCGCTGCGTGTAGTCGTTGTAAAGCTTGTTGAGCAGGTAATCGAATTGGCCGCTGGTGAGTGAAAGGCCCATGCGTTCGCCTGCGACGGCCTCGACTGTGTGGGCCTCGTCCAGCACGACCACCTCATAGTCGGGCAGCAGGCTGACCCCCTCGCGCCGCAGTGCCAGGTCCGAAAAAAACAGGGCATGGTTGACGACCACCACGTCGGCGTCCCAAATGCGCCTTCGCGCCTGGTAATAAAAACAGTCGTTGTAGGTGGGGCACTTCTTTCCCAGGCAGTTGCCCCGGTCGCTCGCGACTTCGTCCCAGACGTTCGGCAGCGGACGCATCGACAAGTCGCTGCGCGAGCCGTCGGTCGTGCGTCGCGACCAGTCGAGGATTGTCTGCAGTTGCTCGAATTCCTGGTCCTGAAAAAAGATCGACTTAGCCCGTTCCACGGCCGCGTTCATCCGCCGCAGACTGATGTAGTTTCCCCGCCCCTTCGCTAGCACGCACGAGAACTCGACCGGCAGCACCGATCGCAGAAACGGAATGTCCCGCGTGAAGAGCTGCTCCTGCAGGCTGATCGTGTGCGTGGAGATAACGAGTGGCTTGCGCGGCTTTTCGCCGGCATCTGAATCGTCGGCGTCCGACGTCACCGCCAGAATGGCCGGCACCAGATAGGCAAAGCTCTTGCCGACACCCGTCCCCGCCTCGACCAACAGATGTCTCGACTCGGCAATCGCCCGCTCGACAGCCTCCACCATCTCGAGCTGCTGCGGCCGATGCTCATAAGACTCCAACCGCCGGGCAATCCGGCCGTCGCTGCCGAGCACTGATGTTGCATTGAGAGTCAAAGCAACGCTCCATCCGCAGACCGACCAGGCTGCTGAATTCTAGTGCTCGGAGTATGGCGTGTCTCGGGTGCCGTCGCCGATTCTGTATCCTGCTCATCCTCAAGTCGGTTGGCCCCGCCAGTGAGCAGTCGAAGGTCTCTCTAAAATATCAGGATGCAGCAGAGATCGCGGAGCTGGACCGCCGCTTCAAAGAGCAGCAAGACCGCAACGCCCGCACGAAGAAATAGGCGCGCAATGCGCCGCCTCCGACTGGATTGCCGCGATTCTTCCCGAGATCCAGTGGCGTCTCTCACTCGTCCTAAACCCTTGCGGGTCGCTGGTGCGGCGTCAGTTCAGCGCCTTGCGCAGCGTGTCGAGGCGCGTTTGAGCTTTTCGAGCAACATCGCTGCCGGATGGTGCGAGCCGCAAGACATCATTCCAGCACTCGATCGCGATTTGCGTACGCCCCGTCCAAGGGATCGGATACCCGGCGGGCGGTCCGGCTGCGTAGCTTGAATCATGGCAAACCGCTTGCAAATAAGCGTAGCGGAGTTTTTCGGATTTGGTGATGTCGCTCGACAGGGCGCTCGAATTGGCATCGAACTCCCGCAGCAACTCCTGGGAGAACTTTGCCGCCGGCGTGCCGGGCCACCGCTCGATGACGCCTTCGAGTAGAAAGATCGCCATCGCCAGTCCGTCCGGCGTTTGGAGTCGGTCGGCGACTTCAACTAGCAGCGCTCTTGACCACTCTTCAGGAGTAGCAGGCCCCGGTAGACGACTGGCGGGAAAACGCTGCGCGGAACGACGGCGTGCCGGAAGATCCGCCTCCAACCACTGAAAGACTTCCTCCAACTGTGCGGGATTGGGAGCCTGGTGCCCGATGCGCGAGTAGACGCGGAGCATCGATCGCACTCCGTGGTCTTTTATAAAGGGGAAATACTCCAGTTCCAGCTCGTTGCGATTGAAATCGAACTCGCCGGTCAAGAGTGCGACACTCAGTCGCTCGGCGGCTCGCTGGCGAAGCCAGTGCTCGGGCCGCATGCCCCAAGTGCCGACGATCGCAGCCAGGCCGCCGAACAGTTCCGGCAGGGCGTACGCGATGCGGGCTGCAGTGTTCCCCCCGCCAGAAATCCCGGTTAGGTACGTCCGGTCCGGATCGATCAAATAACGGTGGCGGACATCATCGAGGACATCCAGAACAATGCGGCGGCGGACAGGGCGTTCCACTCCGCCTTCGTTGCCGGCTTGATGTGGACCGGCGAAAAAAACTCCGTGGCGTTGGCAGATCGTCCGCCAGATCCGCCAACCGTTTGACCGTCCGCCAGGATCAACGTGAAGGATCAGCGGATAGGCGTGGTCGGGTTTATAGCCGGGAGGCACGAAGAGTTCATAGCTCTGCTGAGTCGAATCATATCCCTCGAGGCGGCGCGCCGGCTCCTTGTCGAGACTACTGGCGGCCACGCTGAAAACCCAATCCAGCCGGCCGGACGCTCCGACCGATACGTCGGAATGATACCCGTCCCTTTTTAGTCGGAACGATTCCGATTCAGGTCTCTGCGGGAACCAGCGAAACAGATCGGCTGCCGCGGACCGCTCCCCGGGCAAAACAGCGCCGTCTTGATTTGGGCGTGGCAGCGGTCGGCCGGTGGTGTCCGCGACAGCGCTTCCGCCGGATCCGCGCAAGGGCCGCAACGCCTTGCTCTCGTCGGGGAGTCGCGCCAGATCTTGAGGCTTGAGCAGGGCCGCGCGTTCGCGCACCAGTCGGCGCAGCAGTGCGACCGTGGATTCGTCGAGGTTGAGCGTGGTCGCCGATGGCGGCCAGGTCGGAGGAGGTATCTTGGTCGACTCTGCCCTCTTCTTGGACGACTGCCTTTGCGCACTCGGGCCGTCTGCTTGGCAAGACTTCGAACTGCTCCAAGTGCCGCCGTGACCGGCGGCGAGAGCGACAATGAAGACTGGCATAATCCAAGCTTTGCGAGCCATCGGAGTCGCTCTTTGGAGGATGTGGGCCGGTTCGGCTTCGGTCGCCGGGTTGCAATGACAAGCGACGGGTGCATGTTAATCGCGTGATCGCAAGAAGACGAATCGCGAGTTTGGTATCCTGAGGTCTCACGCCACTTAAGGAGACTTCGGCATGCCGAATGTCGTGATGATTCAGGATGCGGCTCGGGTTCAGTGGGCGACTTGTCCTCTCGAGGAAATCTCGACCAAGGAGGCCGTCGAACAACTGGTCGGCGGGCCGGTTGAAGGCGCTTCCGAATGCACCGCCAGGGTCGTCGGTCGCCCCGTCCCCGTCGTGGACGATTCAGCGATTCCTCGCCGCGTCATCTTGCGGTCTCAGGGTGTGATGCATCCGATGGTGGGAGCGATCCACCAGGCTTATCAGGATCATCGTCCGCTCGTCCTTTCGCCGGACATGTTCTGGCTGCTCGTCGCCCAAGGACTTGCGCTGCACGTCAACAATCACCCCGACGAGTTCCGCGACCGATTCCGCGTCGGCCCGGGACAACAAGAGATCGAGATTGTAAACGACGACCTTCGCAAAGAGTCGCCCGAGAACGCGTGGGAAAACGTGGTCGAGGACTTCTGCGAGCAGATCACCGACCGCATTGGCGGCGACAACTACGCGCAGATCGTGACCACCTTCTCCACGACAGGGCTCGTCGATCGAGCGGCCAACGTGATCGTGCTCATGGACACGGTCAAAAGCTATTTCCAATATTGCGTGCGCACGAGGTGCGGCATCCCCCAAGTCGTGTTGGAGGGGACCGCCGCCGACTGGGAACGGCTGCGTGACAAGACCGAGTCGCTCGGCAAGACGTACTCGCTCACGTGGTGGACCGACCGGCTCCTGCCCATACTCGATCGCGTCGCCTGCAACGCAGCGGGGAAAGAAGATGCCGCCTTGTGGGAATCGATCTACAAACAGGTCGACGCGAGTGGCGGCCCCTATCTGAGTGGTTGGATCACCGACTTCTTTCCTTATATCGGGCGCGACGAGCCCAAAGATCGCAACCGTGCCTTTCGGCAAGAGCCAATTCCAGACAATTCCCGCATTTTCGAAGCGGCCTTCGGCAGCGGCATCACGACGGACCAACTTCCCAGCTCTCTTTCCAAGGTCCCCTTCGTGTGGAAGTACATTCACGAGGAATTTCGGATGGAATTCCTGGCCGGCTTCGTCGGCTTCACGCAAGAAGCCGAGACGCTCCGCCTCCGCCCCAAGATCGGCTGGGCCGTGCGCGAGGCTGGGCGAAACGAACCTGGGCGGCCGGGTAGCATGTCCGGTTGTTGTCGGCAGGGTGGCGGGGCGCTTCGCTCTGCGGACGCCCCCGTTAGCATCGTTGCGTTTGAATCTGCTGCCGAGTGACGTTCTGCTTTCAAGGGAGCGAGCGTATTTTCTTGGCTGTCGTCGCCCCCCGGGGCTTCCGCAGGGCGGAGCGCCCCGGCCACCCGTCCGCATAACCAGAAGGCATCGTTCCCGTGATGCCGCAGGTCGACGAACTGTTGAACGTGGAGTTGAGCCACGAATTCTATGGGCTGTCCGTGGGAGTGGCGGAAGGCCAAAAGGAAATTATCGACAGCACATTGATCGGCGGAAGTCGACGCCTCGCCAACATGGCCGAATAATGGGGACCCCGAAGTTATGGCCGAGAGCCAGCTGCGTGATTTTGCAATTCGACCGGCGGGGCCTGCGGATGTGCCGGTCATTCTGTCGCTGATTCGAGACTTAGCCGAATACGAGCGACTTTCGCACGAAGTGGAGGCGACCGAAGAGTGCCTAGAGCGCAATCTGTTTGGAGAGCGGCAGTACGCGGAAGCGCTGATCGGCGAACTGCGAGGAGAGCCGGTCGCCTTTGCGGTCTACTTTCACAACTTTTCGACATTTCTGGGCAAACCTGGGCTCCATCTGGAAGACTTGTTCGTCAAACCCACGGCGCGCGATTTGGGGATCGGCGGAGCGATCCTGCGGCGCCTGGCACGCATCGCGGTCGAGCGTGATTGTGGTCGGCTGGAATGGTCGGTGCTGGATTGGAACGCGCCCGCGC
>DASZIA010000217.1:0-10851 GCA_035949535.1 Planctomycetaceae bacterium
TCGCCCGGCTTGAGATCGCGGACCGGCTCTTCGGTGAACTTGAAATCAGACCGCTTGGGCATGCCGACCGGACGAGCCGCCAACCGGACTTGATGATTCGAGCTGCTCACGGCGAATCTCCTCGGGGGTTCTCGCAAAGAAGTGTGACTGGATTGTGGCCGAACCGTAGCGGCCGCGGCAAGCTCGCGATGATGGACGGGCACACCGCTAAACGTGGCCTGGCTGACGCCCGACTACAATGCCGTCGCCAGAACGTCGATAATGCGCAATTCCCCGCACGTGAGTTCGAGTGCAGTCGACCCTCAATCCGCAATTGGCCAGGTGTTCCGCATGCAAGTCGCCAGGTGGTTGCTGTCTTCTGTTTTCGTATCGGGTTTACTCCTTCCGCTGGCCGATGGCAGCGAGCCGCCAAAATCGAAAAAGCTGATCGAGTGGGGCTGGGACGAGCCGGACACCCGATTCCTGCGCGCCAATATCGCGCGAATGGAACAGTTTCCGTTCGACGGCGTGATTTTTCACGTCGCCGGCGACCACGGCGAGAACCTGTGCTGGGACATTTGGGGCGACCGGCGATTTACTGTCTCCCAGTTCACAAATGCGCTAGCCGACTTGAGAGCCACGCAGTTCCACCGCTTCACCGATCGATTTGTGCGCGTCAACGTCACCCCCGGCAAGGTCGACTGGTTCGATGATGCGGCGTGGAAGGTCGTATCCCAGAATTTCGGCGTCGCCGCCCAGGTGGCAAAGGAGGGGGGCTGCACGGGCTTCATGTTCGACAACGAGCAATACCAAAACGCCCCGTTCGACTATCGCAAGCAAAAGCACCGCGACAAAAAGTCATTCGCCGACTACGGGGCTAAGGTCCGCCAGCGCGGCCGAGAGTGGATGCAGGCAGTCGCCGGGCACTATCCGAACATCACCATCCTGTTGACGTTCGGCTACGTGATCACCCGCCCGGGCCTTCGTGAGAAAGACCGTTCTGAAAGCGATTACGGTCTCTGGGCCGATTTTCTGGACGGCATGCTTTCGGCCTGCGCCCCAAGCACCCGAATCGTCGACGCGTACGAAGACTCTTACGGCTATCGGCGGGCCGAGCAATTTGAGCGGGCTTACCGCACGATCAAAGACAAAAGCCTGATTTGGACGGGCGAAAAAGAGCCTTATCGCCGCCACGTCCAAGCGGGCTTCGGCATCTGGATGGACAACGACTGGAACAAGCACGGCTGGAACGCGACCGACTTTTCCAAGAACTATTTCAAGCCGGAAGGTTTTGGGGAATCGGTCCGCCTAGCCCTGACGAGGACCGACGAATACGTCTGGATCTACACGGAAAAGCCCCGCTGGTGGACCAACGAACAATTGCCAGCGGCTTACGTGAAGGCGCTGGAAGCGGCCCGTAATAGCAAAGAATCAAAGCAACGCTAACGCGGGCGACCTGATTGGCCATCGCGACGCCATGCTTCGACTAGTCCAAGGGCTCGATCGGATCTAGTCGTTCTTCCTCCGCTTCGGGCATCATCCAAGCGACGGCCGCCGCCGGCAGGAACAAAAAGCCGGCGTAGACGATGGCCATCCGGAAATCACCCACGTGCGTCGAGAGTCCGAATAGCACGGTTCCGACTCCTGCTGCCACGCGGCCGAAGTTGTAGCCGAATCCCGCTCCTGTGCTGCGCAAGAGCGTGGGGAATAGCGGGGGCAAATACATCGTGAACAGCCCAAAAATTCCCTGACAAAGACCGATCGCTGCTAATCCCGCCCACAACTCGGGCGACGTGTGACCGCGGGGGACGCCGTACGTCGCGACGATGGCGACGAAATAGGCCAGGCATAAAACCGCGATCGCCCGCCGATAGGTCAGCAGGCGCGCAAGCCCGGCCGCGGCGAAGTTTCCGACAATCGACGCGATCATCACCAGCAGATTTGCCGAACCGACAAAGCGACTTTTCGCTTCGTCGGTCCAACCCGCCAGGTCGGGCAGGTTCCGCAGCTGCTGCATGTACCAGAAGAGAAACGCCCAGTGGGCGGTCAATGACAGGCAGCAGACCAACAGCGTCAGGACGGTGGTCCGCCGCACGTCGCCGCGAAAGAGGTCGAGAAATACCGGGGCTTGGGCGCCGGAACCGTCCCGCGCGGCACGCCACTCTTCGGGCTCGGGCACGGCCCGCCGAATCCAGAGCACCAGCAGCGCGGGCACCACTCCCACCAAAAACACAGTTCGCGGTGCATAGGGCGCGAGCAAGTAGACGGCCAGGCTGGCCAGCATCACTCCCAGATTCACCCCCGTTTGCAGAACGGCGGCAATCCAAGGCCGCCAGCGGTGCGGCCAGGTTTCCGACAAGAGCGAAGCACCGACCGCCCATTCTCCGCCGATCCCGAGCGCCGCGAGGAACCGAAAGATCAAAAGCTCCCACCAGGTGCCCGCGAGATACGACAAGCCGGTAAAGCCCGCGTAGACCAGGATCGTCAGCATCAACGCGCGGCTGCGTCCGATGCGGTCGGAGACCCGTCCGAAAAAACTCCCGCCCAGCGCCCAGCCGATCAAGAAGGCGGCCTGCACGAGCGAGCTGTAATAGCCGACCCGCGGATCGCGCTGGTCGATATTTCCCAGCAGTTCGGCAATGAACGGCGTGGCCACGAGCACATAGAGGTGCATGTCGAGGCCGTCGAACAGCCAGCCGAGCCAGGCTGCGATTCCCGACTTCCATTGCTGAGGCGTCAGATCGCGAAGCCGGCTCACTTCTTGAGGTTGGACCGGGGAAATTCCCGTCGCGGCCGGTTGGGAGACATTCGTCTCGTCTGAGCGGTCCATGGAATCCAGCAAGTGATCGGAGTGAGCGTCGCCTCGCGCGTCGTCGGCGCACGGGGTCAGCGGATCGACCCTTCAACTTGTGTAATCCGTCCAAGCAGGCGACGCCATCGTGTCGCAAAAATTCCTCGGACCGCCGAAACGCGCGGCACTCGAGCGTCGACGCGAACAAAAAAGCCGGAGCCGCCACCGTCTCTGACGGGGCGCCCCGGCTGTCCCGCAAGGCTTGATCTGAGGCTCGACGCGAGAATGGCCTAGGAAGCAGGAGTGCTGCTGCTAGCTCCGCGCGAGGATGAGCTATTCGGACTGCGCTTATTCAAGTCCCGTTGAAGTCGATCGCGCTGCCGATCGCGGCGAGGGTCGATGAGATTGTTTTGCAAAGTGCTCTGCTTCGGGGCGGAACTCCTGGTTCCGGACCTCGTCCACCGATGGAACCTCGCGCCTTTATTCTTGAGCACATCGCCCTGGCTCTGTTCGAGTTGCAAGCGAAGTTTGGCGAAGTCTTCGCGGATTTTCTGATCATCCAGCGCTTTGCCAAACGGCGAGTTGCCGCCGATTGGGAGCGGGTCGTCTGCCTGGAGACGCAGTGCGGCCGCAAAGAAAAACGTCAGCGCAGTAGCTGCAATCCGAATTGATGCGCGGGTCATCACTTCACCTGCTTGCTCGGAGGCCTGCTTGTCCAACGAAGTTATCCTCGGAGGCGACGGAGCGTCCGCTATGGGCTCATAGCAAACGTAGCTTGTTCCGGGGCTTCGGGCGCGCGAACCTGCCAAAAGCCGGGACGTTGCCGAATCGCGACACACCCGGAACACCGAAAAAAAGCCGGGGCAGCCGCCGTCTCGGACGGGGCGCCCCGCTGTCCCGCAAGGCTTGGGCCCAGATTAGGCGATCTGACGGCCTACGAATGGCGGCCGTGCGATGCGTGTGATCCCGAGCTTCCGGAACGTTGCTGCCGAGAGTCCTGGCGCAGTTCCTCCCGGTCGCGATGCCACTCGCGGCGGAACACGCGGAATCGACGAGACGGCCGACACGCGTCGCCAAAGGGCGACGACCACGTTGCGAATCGGAAACCTGCTTGGGGACGCACTCCGACACCCGTCGACAGAGGATTGCAGCCGATTAAGAAATGTCGCCCGCGAACAGCCGACTCGCAGATTTCCGCGCGGGCGAAGCCGATTCAATCGGGCGAGGCGGAGCTTTCGGACGGACTGCCGCCAGAAGCGCCGAGATAGGCCTTGGCAATCGCGTCGCTTGCGGCTAATTCGCGCGAGGGCCCCTGCATTTGGATTGAACCGATCTCGAGCACATAGGCGCGGTGTGCCAGTCGCAGCGACAGGCGGGCGTTCTGTTCGACGAGCAGGATTGTCGTTCCCTCGCGGTTGATCTCGGCCAGTACCCGGAAAATGTCTTGCACAATTCGAGGAGCCAATCCGAGCGATGGCTCGTCGAGCAATAGCAGTCGCGGCCGTGCGATGAACGCTCGGGCCAGCGCCAGCATTTGCTGTTCACCTCCCGACAGCGTGCCGGACGGCTGCTTGAGGCGTTGCGCAAGGATCGGAAAGAGCGCTAGCGCCTGGTCGCGGCCCTTCTTGAGGGACGCGGTGTTTCGCGCCAAAAAGCCTCCGAGAACCAGGTTTTCCTCGACGGTCAGATTGTCAAAAATCCCTCGGCCTTCGGGGACTTGGACGACTCCCATCCGAGAAATCGAGTGGGGCGCGCGACCCGCAATCGACCGGCCCTCGAAGCGCACGCTCCCCGATTTGGGCTTGAGCAGGCCGGAGATCGTGCGCAGCGTCGTCGATTTGCCCGCGCCATTGGAGCCGATCAGCGCGACGACTTGGCCGTCGTCGACCAGTAGGCTGATCCCTCGCAAGGCTTGCACCGGCCCATACCAGACTGAAAGGTCTTCGACTTCCAAGAGCGACATCGGTTTCAGTCCGTCTCTTCCCCGAGATAGGCGGCTATCACGTGCGGGTCGTTGCGAATCGCGTCGGGGGGTCCCTCGGCAATCGTCACGCCATGATCGAGGACGACGATCCGCTCGCACACATCCATTACCAGTCCCATGTCGTGATCGATCAACAGGACCGAAACGCCGAATCGATCGCGCAGCTCGCGGAGGGAGCGGGCCAGATCACGCTTTTCAGCCAGGTTCAGCCCCGCCGCCGGCTCATCCAAGAGCAGCACGCTCGGCTCTGTGGCGAGGGCACGAAGAATCTCCAGATGACGCTGATGACCGTAGCTCAGACTTCCCGACGGCTCGAAAGCCCGTTGCTGCAGCTGGAAGAACGCGAGCAAGTCGAACGCCTCGCGAACTGTCTGCTCCTCCGTGCGGCGGCATCCCGGAGTTCGCAAGAACGTCGATACCAGACTCTGGTGAGTGTGCAATTGGGCCGCGACTTGCACGTTGTCCAACACGCTCAGCTGGGCGTGCAGTCGGACGTTTTGGAACGTGCGGGCGACGCCAATAGCGGCGATCTGGTGCGGGCGGAGTCCGACGAGTGAGTGAGAGCCGAGCCGCATTTCGCCCCGGTCCGGTGCGTAGATTCCCGTCAGCAGGTTGAAGACGGTCGTCTTGCCGGCGCCGTTGGGGCCAATCAGTCCGTAGAGCGCGCCGGTCGGCAGGCGCAGCGAAAAATCCTGAACCGCCTGCAAGCCCCCGAACGCCAGGCTTAATCTGTCGACTTGCAGCAGGGCCGAATCGGGCCGCGGCGCCGAACGTCCCGATGGCTGAGGCTGGGCCGCGATATCAGGCACGCGTGGCTGCCGCTTCCAGAAATCCCAAATCTCACGAACGCCCAAAAGTCCCTGCGGCCGCAGAATCATCATCACAATCAACAGGACCGCGAACACGATCAGTCGGTATTGCTCGAAGTCTCGCAGGAATTCGGGAAGTGCCGTCACGAGCGTCGCCGCGAGCATCACGCCGCTGATCGACCCTCGGCCGCCGAGCACCGTCATGATCACGTACTCGAACGAACGCTGAAAACCCGCGTCGCTCGGCGTGAGGATCAAGCCGAACTCGTGCGCGAACAGGCCCCCCGCCATCCCCGCAAACAGCGCCGACAGCACGAAGGCTCGCACTTTTTGCCGTGTGACATTCACGCCCACCGACTGCGCGGCAATTTCGTCTTCGCGAAGGGCCATCATGGCTCGGCCGGTGCTCGACTGCTTGAGCCGATAGGCCGCCACCACCGTGATCCCCAGAAACGCATAGACCCAGAACAGGTTCGTGTACTTGGGCAAGCCGGAAAATCCGACGGCCCCTCCTACCGGCGGCGGCACGAGCTGACCGAGCGAAGCCGTGCGAACCTCCTCCCACGACCCCAGCACCTTGTTGGTCTGCTGCAGCAGCGTGCGGAGGATTTCGCCAAAACCGAGCGTCACGATCGCCAGATAATCCCCTCGCAAACGCAACGACGGCAGCCCCACGACGTAGCCGGCGGCAGAAGCCACCAGACCTCCCACGATGCAGGCCGCCGCGAACATCCATTCGCCGCTGGCCAGAAATCCTCCGTGGCGCGCCGGGGAATTCCAGAGCCAAAGCGATCCGTAGTAGGTGATCATGCCCGCCGTGTAACCGCCGAGCGCCATGAAGCCGGCGTGGCCGATCGAGAACTGACCCGTCAAGCCGTTCACGATGTTGAGCGACACCGCCAACATCATGGCGATGCCCGCGTCGAGAATGACCCGCACCCAGTACGGTCCGGCGACTTGCGGCACACAAAAATGCAGCCCGAGCGCCAAGACGATCGCGGCGGCGAGTGGCCCAACGCTCACTCCCAGCGATTGAAGAGTCCCGCCGACGCCGGCCAATCGCGGGCCCCCTGCGGCCGATTGATTTCCCGCTGACTTGGGCAACATCACACCTTTTCCACAGCGGGCCTGCCGAGCAGTCCCGTCGGCCGCACTAAGAGAATCCCGATCAACAGCCCGAAGACATAAACGTCGCGAAAGTGGGGCGAGGCATAGTGCGCACCGAATTGCTCCACGAACGCAATCACGAATCCTCCCAGCACGGCTCCGCGCACGTTGCCGATGCCCCCGACGACGGCCGCCACGAACCCTTTCAATCCCAGCAACACCCAGGTCTCTTGGGCGGGCTGATTCAAGCCCTGGTATTTCATCGCGTGCAAGAAACCGGCGGCTGCCGCCAGCATCGATCCCAGCACAAACGTAAACGAAATCACGCGGTCGACGTTGATCCCCAAAAGCGAGGCCGTTTCCGAATCGAATGACACGGCCCGCATGGCCGCTCCGAGCTTTGTATGAAAGACGAGCCACTCGAGGGCGACCAACAGCACGGCGGCCGTCCCGCAGATCACCAGGTCGATCAGGTCGATAGTCACGGGCCGCCCGGATGCCTGCCCGAGGATCGGCAGCGTGAACGTCCAAGCGGGCAACAGCGCGGGCATTCGCTCGGGAATCGCTCCGAAGACGAACTTCAATTGCCCGATGTTCTGCAACAACAGTGAAACGCCGATCGCCGTGATCAGCACATTCAGCCGCGGCGCATGGCGCAGCGGCCGATAAGCCAGCCGTTCGATCGTCAGGCCGAGCAGCCCGCAAGCCAGCATCGCTCCGACAAGAATCGCTCCCCCCATCCACAAGGGCGGCGGCTGTTGGGGATGGTGCGGATCGAGCCCAAACGCCGGCAGCAGCCGCTGGGCCAACACATAACTGATCCACGCCCCCCAAACGACGACGTCACTGTGCGCAAAATTGATGATCTTGAGAATGCCGTAGACCATCGTGTAGCCGAGCGCAATCAGCGCGTAGAGGCTGCCGATGACGATGGCCGCAACCAGGGTTTCCGCAAAATCCGCCATCCGAGAATCCCGCTGTCCAGAATGTGCCGTTCTCGCCGGCGAGCACCTTCCACCCTCTCCCATTCTGATGGGAGAGGGCAGGGTGAGGGCGTATTTGATCGTCCCGCCCGCCTGCACTCGTTGGTTTAACAGCGACGCCGTGGCGAGAAACCATGGTAAACTCCGCCCGTGGGTTTGCGCAGCGTGGGGACGGCGAACAGTGTGGCGTGCGAGGAGAAGAGGGTGGCACGGGACTTCATGACTCTCCGCGGAATTCCTTTGACGGCGCAATGCCGACCTGCGCAGACTGGCCGGTCGGGGGGCGATGCCGCCTTCGGATCACTGCCTGGCACGGCGAAAAACAAGGAGTTGACTTTGCACGTCTGTCACACGCCTCGGAAATTGGGCCGCAAGGCCTTGCTGGCCATCGTTGCGATTCTGATCTTGGCCGGGACCGGGACTGCCGAGCCGCCCTCGGGAGGCCGGCGCTCGAACCGGGATTTGGGAACTTGGAAATGGTCTGTCAACAAAACTTTGGTGATGACGCTGCGATTGAAACACGAAGGCGACAGATTGACCGGAATTCTGATCGGCAACGATGGTCCGGAGAAAGAGATCGACGACGGCAAGTACGACGACGGAAAAATCTCCTTCAAGGTGACGAGCGTAGCGGGCAAGGGAGAGGTCACGGCCGAGTACGCGGGCGTCCTCGCCGGGACTGTCATCAACGGAGGGATGAGAGTCTACTTCGGGGCCAGGCCGAAAACCCTACCCGGATACATGCCTTGGCAAGCGAAGCGAGTCAGAGAGTAAAGCGGCTTTCCAGTGCCTGCGAGAGCGTTCTCGCGCGAGAGCGCGTTGTACCCTCTCCCATTCCGATGGGAGAGGGCAGGGTGAGGGCGCATTTGATCGTCCGATCCGCCGTGTGGCCAGGACAACTTGTTGTCCTGGCTGCGAAGCAGCAAGAGGCTGCTCACTCAAGACGACTGCTCGCAAAAGGCCAGAAGTGCCGCCCTTAGTTCTCGTGAGTGCCGACCACGCTTTGATCGAAGTCGACGATCGAGCCGGTCATCAGTCCGGACCTTTCTGAGAGCAGGAAAGCGGCGACTTCCGCGACTTCGGCAGGCTTCACGAGTCTGCCGAACGGCTGCTCCTTCTCCGCCCTTTCGAGCCAATCGTCGCCAGCAGCGTGGAACTTCTTCTGAACCACATGTTCGCCCGGGCTGTCCATCCATCACAGATTGAGGCCGTTGACGCGGATGCGATGCTTGAGCACCGCGCAAGCGACGTTCCGGGTCAAAGTCGCCAGGGCGCCTTTGGAGGTGGAATAGGGTGCAAGGAACGGCTGACCGCCGTGGCTCGACATGCTGATGATGTTCAGAATCGACCCGGCGATTCCGCGGTCAATCATCGTCTGAATCGTGTCCTGCATCAGAAAGAACGGGGCCCGCACGTTGAGGGCCATGATGCGATCGAAAAGCTCCGGCGTCGTGTCCAGGATCGTGCCCCGCTCGGACGTGGCGGCGCTGTTGACCAGCATGTCGATGCGGTCAAACGCCCGCCGGGCCGCCTCGGTCACCCGGCGGCAATCTTCGACCACCGCCAAATCGGCCCGAACGAACTCCGTGCGGCAGCCGCGCGCGCTAAACTCGCGGGCGAGCCGTTCACCGTTTTCGGCACTTCGCCCACAGATCACGAGCCCCCCGATCAGAGCCTCGTCCACCAGCCGGCGAGCGATGGCCTCGCCAAGGCCCTGAGTGCTGCCGGTCACGATCGCCACTTTATCTTTGTTGTCAGCGCCGCCCACCATCGTTTGGAGTGCTCCTCACCAGCGAAGTTTGCCTGCAAGGTACTTGTCGTGGCTGCGTGGGGCAAGGTGATGAAGTTGGATCGCTTGCGGTTGTCGCGCACGCGCATCGCGACCGGCGCGAAACCGGCGGGGTGCTCTGGGGTCGGGGAAGGTGGATCGGTGAGGTGTGGCGGTGAGATCGATGTGCGCTTGGGCTTACTTCCGCTTCTCGTATCAAGGGCGGCTTTGCGGCCGGAGGCACACCGTGTTTACTTCCTGGGAGAAGAACGGTGGGCCGGCGTCCGTGGCGGACTTGGTCCACCCTACGGGAATTGGGGGGCAAGAATTTCAGAAGTTGTTTCCACGCGCATGGAAACTCGGGGTTCTCGGCTTCCGGTTGCCTGTAGGCTGGAAGTAGGGCTCGTGCTGGCGACGGAATCGCGCTGCGTGCCGGAGGACCGACTTTGATTCGCAGCCAAGTCGGGCAGGCTGTGCAAGCCGTGCGCGATCGACGCTCGAACCGGCAGCACCAGCCTGCCCTACTGCGACTAGGTAGAATCACCGGGGGTTGGGTCGGGTCACGAATTTTTGATAGGGAGATGACCCACGAAATTGGTGACCCAACCCCTTGCGGAGTCGTCCAGCACCAACGGGACGGGACACCAGGATTCAAGATCTGCTGGTGGTGGGGATCTTTTTTGTATAGAGGGAAAGGATCCCCGGCACCGCTCTGGCGGTTGGGACGGGACACGGGACATGGGGCGGGACACGTTCGTGGGACCGGACCCGTTGGTTGAATAGGCACTAGTCCCGGCGGACCGCAGATTGGAACCACAAAGTCACCAAGGTCAACAAGAAAAGCGAGATCGCTGGGTTCAACCGAGAAGCCCGGTGCGGTCGCTGGGACAACTTTGCCGAACGCCAACTTGTCCCAGTTTAA
Source organism: Planctomycetaceae bacterium (assembly GCA_035949535.1). Taxonomy (GTDB): domain Bacteria; phylum Planctomycetota; class Planctomycetia; order Planctomycetales; family Planctomycetaceae; genus DASPSM01. The sequence goes on from DASZIA010000217.1 coordinate 10,344, forward strand.
TGCCTGTTCGCGAAACGACTTAGGAGCAGAAAACGCTGGGACGGGACACATTCGCGAAATAGCTGGCTGACCCACAAGAAAGTTGACCCACTGGCGGGACGGGGACTCAAGAGGCCCTCACCCCGGCCCTCTCCCAGAAGACTGGGAGAGGGTGAAAGAGCGGGACGGGACTTAGTCGAGCTCAGTCGGGCCGGTCACGCCTCGGTTGCGCCGCCAGTGGGGCTCAACAAGCGTGCGAAAAAAAACACTGGCGGACGAGCCGGACGAGCCGCCAGTGCCACCCAGGAATTTGCGCCGCACGGACGCGCTGCTTTAGCTCTTCAACAAGCCGTTGATCATCGAGATGGCGGCCGGGCCGACGAGTACCACGAAAATGCCGGGGAAGATGAACAGCACCAGCGGGAAGATCATCTTCACAGCCGTTTGCGCGGCGCGTTCTTCGGCAATCTGGCGGCGTTTGACGCGCATGCTGTCGGATTGCACGCGAAGCGCCTGGGCGATCGAGGAG
>DASZIA010000218.1:0-5168 GCA_035949535.1 Planctomycetaceae bacterium
CCGAGCCGTCGTAGGTCCGCCGGTACATCAGCCAGTCGCCCGCTTCCGGGCGCTGAAGCCGTTCGTCCGTCACTGTCGGGTAAGGCGTCGACAAACCTTGGGCCGTCAATGCGGGCGCAGTCGACGAACACGCGGAGCCGCATGCAACGAGGAGCGGAATGGCCAGGCTTACCGACAACGTCAGGTTCGACACGCGTTGACACCTCATTGAGCGTCTTCCTTTCTCAGTGGAACGGCGTAGATTTGGAACGGCAGGGTTGGTGACTCGCCCTTGCGTGCGGGGTCGAAGAAGAGCGGCATTTGGCCTTCGCTGACCCAGACGACGGACCCCACCCGTGTGACTGAGGTTGGCGTGTGGAACCCGGAGCGCAGCGGCGTAGCCCGGAAGCTGTCGCCGTCGACCTCGACGCGGTCCAAAGTCCCAGCGCCCTCCACCAGCAGGAAGCTCTTGGGACCCAATGGGCGAAGCCCGTCCGGCAGGCCGAGGGCTCGCCCTTGCAGCTTGATCACACGGCCCGCGCGCCCATTTTCGACCGCGATGCGAAAGAAGCCGCCCGCTGCGTAGGTCGTCACATACAGGGCGCCGTCGCCGCCGAACGCGATCCCGTCCAGCCCGGCGCTGTTCACCTGCGGCGGCGCGAACTGCGGGTTCGTGGCGAAGACATCGAACCTAGCGGCGCGCGCGGGAAGCCGCAGAACGGTCGGGTTGGCGCTGTCGGTGACATAGACCGCGCCGGTCGCATCGACGACGATGTCATTGCAGAAGGAGTTTGGCTCCGGCAGTGACACGCTACGTTTGGCGGCGGCGGTTCGCAGATCGAAGGCCTTGAGAACTGCGCCCCGATCGCGCCCCTCCGAGGGGCCGCCCAAGGCGCTCAGATCGTTGGAGCACGCCCAGAGGGTCCCGGAGGCCTCGTCGGCGAAAACGCCAGTGATCGATCGCGAGCCGGCTGCGCCCGGCGCGACGAATAGCGCGGCTGCCCCGGTCCGCGGATCGACGCGGACGACGCCACCCTCACCGAGCCGGCCGACGAACAGGGTCCCGTCGCGCGTCGAGGTGATGCTCTCCGGAAACGCTCGCTCTCCCGGAAGTGCGATAGACGATGGGCCGGCCTCCACTGCTGTCATCCAGAGGACGGATGAGAACAATGCGCCGGCTAACGCCGCTTTTGTGTGGCTTGACACGATCTCTAACCTCGGCGTGACTTGAAGGCCTTCCGCAACTCCTCGGTGAAGAGCTTTGGCTGCTCGAACGCGGCGAAGTGACCGCCCCTGTCTACCTCATTCCAATAGAACAAGTTGGGCCACACCACCTCAGCCCAGGCCTTCGGCGGGCAGAAGATCTCGTGCGGAAAGACCGACGCCGCCATTGGCAGTTCGATCCGTCCGCCGGAGAAGCCCGCCAGGCCGGCGCGGGTGTTCTCCCAGTACAGGCGAGCCGACGACGCGGCGGTATCGGTGAACCAGTAGAGACTGATGTCATCGAGCATCGCATCGACGGAAAGTTCATCTTCAGGATTGCCGTGGTTATCAGTCCACGCCTGGAACTTCTCGTAGATCCACAGCGCCTGTCCCGCGGCCGAGTCTGTGAGCGGATAGCCAATGGTCTGCGGACGCGTCCCCTGCTCGCGGAAATAGCCGCTTTGGTCATTGAGGAACAACGCCGCGCGGTCGATGGCTTTGCGCTCGACCGGCGTGGGGTTCTCCGGGAGCTTTTCGGGGAAGACGAACTGCCAGTTCACATGGGCCGCGATCAGACCCTGCGGCCGCAGATGCGCCAGGGCGTGCGTTACGCCCGCCCCCCAGTCGCCTCCCTGCGCCACCCAGCGCTCGTAGCCAAGGCGTGGCATCAGCGTCGCCCAAGCGCGGGCGATCCTGTTCACGTCCCAGCCCGCCTCAACCGGCTTGTCGGAGAAGCCAAAGCCTGGGAGCGAGGGCACGACGACGTGGAACGCGTCCTCCGCCCTTCCCCCGTAGCGGGTGGGATCGCTGAGCGGGCCGATGACCTCCAGGAACTCCACAATCGATCCCGGCCATCCGTGCGTGAGAATGATCGGCAGTGCGTTCTGCTGAGGAGAGCGCACGTGAATGAAATGAATACCACTCCCATCGATTTGGGTCCGGTATTGCGGGAAGGCGTTGATGCGAGCCTCACAGCGGCGCCAGTCATACTTGTCGCGCCAGTACGCAACGAGCGCCTGGGCCTTCTGAAGGGGGACGCCCTGCGACCAGTCGCTGACGGTTTCGCGCTCCGGCCACCGGGTGGAGGCGAGTCGGCGCTTAAGATCGTCCAGCGCTGCCTGCGGTACACGGACCTTGAAGGGTGTCAGATCCTTCGTCGCCGCCGGAACCGCGATCTGCGCAGCCGCGTCGGCGTCCCCGCGAGCACTTAGCACGCCTAGATCCGCCGACAACATACCGGCCCCACCGATTGCGACGGCCGCACTGATGAACTTACGCCGCGAGGTGAGGGGTACCGCTACTTCCGCTTTGCGTTCGAAATCGTTCTTCATGAGTTGCTCCGGAGCGTAGACCGTCCATTGACTCCGCGACGGCGCCGTGCCGCCGGGATCGCCTCGAGTATCTCGATAAGCCTTCGGCGGGCGCGCACGCCTAGCGAAGCTTGAACACCAACAGCGTGCCGGCCTCCACCGTTGTGATCCCTTGCATCTTGTCGATCCGTTTCGCGTGCCCTTGAGTTCTGCGTCGCTGCTTGAACTACGAGACTCAGGGGGAAGACGAGGATTGCATCGGAGCCCTCGGATCTTGTCGCCCTCAAACAGCGCGAACTCAAAGCCCCGTACAACAGGTGCGAACTCATTTCGTTTTCATCCGCACAATCCAAGTCCCCACGGTCAGCGTCACCCTGAATCCTGCCGCCCTCACAGAAGGCAATTGCCGGTCCAGCGTAAGGTGCTGAATCTAAAGAGGGCTCATGGTCCCCATCCTGGCAAGATCCGGTCAGTGGTGGAATGTTGGACAACTCGGGGGAAGGCGATCGCCTGGCTGAATCGCTCGAATCTCAGTTCGAGCGACGCTCACCACGATTTCGGCGAGCACGCTCACGCGGGCGCACCACGTTCGTGAATGAATGCGCGCTGGCTACCCGAGGGATCCGTCGTCCGATTGGCTGCGTTCGAAAAGCCGATCGTCGAGAATGCCTGTGCGCGTGTTCGGGCCCTCTGGGGCGGCTGCGTGACTCCTAATCCCGCGGCTGCGCGAGCCTAAGATTCACGCGCTGAAGATCAAGAGTCGCAGTCGTTCGCTGGTTTCGGATCGCTCCTGACGGGCCGTTGTCTAAGCGTTCGTCATTGGCCGCATCTTGCCGGCCTCGCATCCGCCAACACCCGTGAGAATTCTGTCGCTCTCAACTGGACCGGTAATTGCGTCACATGCGGTCGTGGCACTGCTCAAGGTTCAGCGCAGGTGGGACCCGACCCTCGTGTTCGCGGTCAGCGGTCGACTCGACGCTGAAAACGTGGTCGAGCTGTGCAACTTGATCGACGCGGAACCGGCCAATACCGTCGTGGTTTTGGACCTCACGGATTTGGTCCTCGCCGATCGGGACATCGTTCGCTACCTTCGCGACTACGAAACCGCCGATCGCATTTTGCTTCGCAACTGTCCGGCATATGTCCGCGCCTGGATGGCCGCAGAGGAGAATCGTTGAGCCACTGCGCGAAGCTGCTCTGAGCGACGCTCTGCCCGACGTAAGGCTCCATCGGTGCAAGTGCGCCCGCTCAATCAGATCAAAGGAGCGAAGCAGATGAAAGCGGTAGTGATGCATGAGTACGGCGGCCCCGACGTCTTGAAGTACGAAGACGTTCCCGATCCCGTACCCGGCAAAGGCGAGGTTCTCATCCGAATTTCGGCGGCGAGTATCAATCCCGTTGATCTTTGGCAGCGGGCTGGTACAACAAACGCGTCCTTGCGCGTCGGGTTCCCGGCCATCATCGGTTGGGACCTCTCCGGAACAGTTGTTGCCCTTGGTCCGGAAGTGCGCCAGTTCGCCGTGGGAGATCACGTGCTTGCCTGGGCCTTCCATACTTACGCGGAGTTGTGTGCTGTTAAGACCAGCATCCTCGCGAGAATCCCTGATGGCCTGGATCTGATCGAGGCAGCCGCACTACCGCTCGTCACGATCACGGGCAGCCAGCTCATCTCCGTAGCGAGTGGCGTCAAGGCTGGCCAGACGGTTTTGGTTTCTGGCGCGGTCGGCGGCGTTGGCCGCGCGGCCGTGCGCACCGCAAAAGACGAGGGAGCGATCGTGGTTGCCGGGGTTCGAAAGAAACAATTGGACGCCGCCGAAAGCATCGGCGCTGATCAAGTGGTGGCTCTCGACGATCAGGCCGCTTTTGACGCTCTCGCGCCGGTCGACATCGTTGCAAACACCGTTAGCGGAGCGACGGCCGAGCAGTTGGTCAGCAAAGTGAAAGACGGCGGTATGTTCGCGTCTGTCATCGGCGTGCCCGAGAGCGCCAAAAGCCGTCCTTCCGTTCGCACCGTTGCGTTCGTGTCCAAGCAGGATCCCGAGACGCTGCTGTATATGGCGAAAGCGGTTCGCGACGGAACACTCACGATTCCCATCTCTCAACAATTGCCGTTACGAGAGGCGCGCGAGGGACACATCGCGGTTGAACGAGGTGCAGGTGGCAAAATCTTGCTGCTCCCTTGAACGCCGAAGCGACCTTGCACCGACGTTGACCGGGCGTCTGATCGGCTAGTGTCCGCGTCGACCAAGCTTCACCGATGCAGCAAGTAGCCGCGACTCTCGAGCGTGCATATATCCCTGGGTCGTCCGGCCGTCCTTGTGCCGAGCGAGCTTCTGCGCTACGACGGGGTCGCCCGTGTTTTCCAGGTTACGTGAAACGAACTCGTGACGAATGGTGTGCCACGTCAAGCCCTTGCCGCGGCCATAGTCCATCTTCGCGAGGCGGAACAGCTCGCGCCACATCCGCTTGAAATTCTTGATGGGCCGCCCGTCCTCGGTTCCGAACACGTAAGCGTCCGGATCCCGTCGGAGCGCGAACCGCCGCTTTGTCAGTTCTGTCTTGAGTCGCTCCGTACCCGCGTAGACGTACTCGATTTCTCCCGTCGTCTTGCCGCCCTTCGTGATTGCCGCCGGAAGCGCGATTGCAAGAACCTCTTGAGGCTCGCCATCGACATCC
>DASZIA010000219.1:0-6006 GCA_035949535.1 Planctomycetaceae bacterium
AATTGTGCGTCGCATCGAGAACCTCCTTGAATAGCGTGAATCGGGACAGCGAATCCGAATGGCGCGCGGATCGTACCCCTGCTTTGATCGCCCTGTCAATCTGCGATTCTAGCTTAGGATCTGCCGAATGATCTTGGCGTCGTTGGTCGGGCCGATCAGCCGCTGGTCGAGGCCCTGAAACGGGAACGTCAGGTGATGGGCGTCGACCCCCAAGAGAGAGAGGACGGTCGCCTGCAGGTCGTGAACGGTCACCTTGTCCTTGGTGATGAAGTAGCCGAGGTCGTCGGTCTCGCCGAGCGCCGTGCCCCCCTTAATGCCGCCGCCGGCCAGCCACATCGAGAAGCAGTGCGGATGGTGGTCTCGGCCCAGAAGCTTGGAGCCGCCGCGGGCTTCGTTCATCGAGGTGCGCCCGAACTCGCCGCTCCAGATGACGAGCGTTTCGTCTAACAGGCCGCTCGACTTGAGATCTCCCAATAGCGCGGCGATCGGCCGGTCGACTTCGTGGCACTTCTTGGGCAGGCCGGTGATTAGATCGTTGTCGCGAGCGGTGCCGTGCATGTCCCAGCCCCAATCGAAGAGCTGCACGTAGCGCACTCCCCGCTCGACCAGCCGCCGGGCCAGGAGGCAGTTGTTGGCAAAGGCTGTGACGCCAGGACGCGTGCCGTAGGCTTCGTGCATGTGGGCCGGCTCACGGGAGATGTCCATCACGTCTGGGACGGAGATCTGCATGCGATAGGCCAGCTCGTACTGACTGATTCGCGTAAGTGTTTCCGGATCGCCGAACTCTGCCAGTTCGAGCCGGTTGAGTTTTCCCAGCGCATCGAGGCTCCGGCGCCGGACGTCGCGACTCATGCCCGGCGGATCGCTGACATACAGGATCGGATCACCCGACGTTCGGCACTGCACGCCCTGAAACACCGAGGGCAAAAAACCACTGCCCCAGACGCTCTTGCCCGCGCTCGGATCGCTGTCGCCGCTGACCAGCACGACAAAACCGGGCAGATCCTGGTTCTCGGAACCGAGCCCGTACGTGACCCACGAGCCCATCGACGCGCTGCCGAACCGCGGCGAGCCGGTGTGCAGCAAAAGTTCGGCGGGCGCGTGGTTGAACTGGTCGGTCCACATCGAGCGGATGAGCGCAATGTCGTCGATCTGACCGCCGATGTGCGGCAACAGCTCGCTCATCACTGTTCCACAGTCGCCGTGCGGCCGGAAGTGGTAGGGCGTACCCAGTAGATTCGGATGCCCCTTGATGAATGGAAACCGCTGCCCTTTCAGAAGCTCGTCGGGGCAGGGCTGCATGTTGTACTCGACCAGCTTGGGCTTGTAGTCGAACAAGTCCTGCTGCGGAGGCGACCCCGACATGTGCAGATAGATCACGGCCCGCGCTTTTGCCTTTGCCACGGGGAGACGAGCGGCCAGCGCATTGTCCACAGCGCCGGACACAGCACCCCTCGCCGGGCGCGGAGCACCGATCAAACTCGACAGTGCCAGCGCCCCCAGCCCGATTTGCGACTGTCGCAAGAAGTGCCGACGCGTCAGCAATCGCACGCGGGCCAGCCGGGCTTCCTCGAGTAGCGATTCGTGCGACTTCATCGTGGCAATGCCTCGTTAACCCCTCGTCAATACGCCGTCGAGATTCAAAAGCACGTTGGCAACGACCGTCCAAGCGGCCAGATCGGCGGTGTCCAAGTCGGCGGGCAACTTGCCGTCGGGGCCGCTTGCAAGCTTGCGCGCGGCACTTAAATCCGCCTGATAGTGTCGCCGCTCGTCGAGCAACAGGGCCTCCAACTCTTCTACTTGTTCCGGTCTCGGGGGTCGCGCCAGGCATAACCGGAGCGCAAATCGACAGCGTTCGCGCGGCGAGTGGCCGCCTTCCAGCATGATCCGACGTGAGAGGGCCTGGGCCGCCTCGACGTAAACTGGATCGTTGAGTGTCACGAATGCCTGCAACGGCGTGTTGGTTCGCACCCGCCTGACCGAGAAACCTCCCGGCTCGGAGCGTCGAACGTGGTCATGGAGGGGTAGGGAATCGTCCGCCGCCAAAACGTGTAAAGGCCACGACGGTGAGCCTCCGCCCCAGTGCTGGTCAGCCATGTGCGGTCGCTGCCGTTGAATGCCGCCCGCCAAAGCCCGTCGGGTTGAGGCGGAAAGACGGAAGGCCCCTTCATCTTCTGACTCAAGAGCCCCGAGAGCGCCAGCGCCTGGTCGCGGACCATTTCCGCTTCCAACCGGAACCGCGGGGCGCGCCCGTACAAACGGTTGGCCGGATCATCTTGCACGGCTTCCGGCGTCTCGCGGCTCGATTGTCGATACGTGGCTGAAGTGACCAGCAGGCGAATGAGCGCCTTCGTGTCCCAGCCGCGCTCCTCGTAGTCGATGGCCAGATAATCGAGCAATTCGGGGTGACTTGGCGGTCGGCCCTGAGTGCCGAAATCCTCCTCGGTCTCGACGATTCCCTGCCCGAAGATTTGCGACCAGACGCGATTGACCGCCACGCGGGCTGTGAGCGGGTTGTCCCGATTGACGAGCCAACGGGCCATGGCCAGGCGGTCGGCCGGAGCGTCTTTGGGCAGCGAACCGAAAAACGCCGGCACTCCCGACGCGACGGACTCCGCCGGCACGAGAAAATTGCCTTTGACCATCACGTGCGTCTGCCGCCGCTTGTCGCGCGGCAATTCGCGCATCACGGGCACGCTGGGATCCCGAGGCTTTGATCGGGCTAGCTTGGCGATCCTAGCGGCGAGTTTGGGATCCTTTTTCGACGAGAGACGCTTCTTCAGCACGGCAATCTGCGCGTCTATCGCCTCTCGCTGCCGGGCCGCCTCGGCTGAGGGAAACGACAACGTAGGCGATTCGTCCGGCTGGTCGTTGTCGGCGGTCTGATTGAAGATCGCGAAGAACTGGTAGTACTCGGCCTGCGTGATCGGATCGAATTTGTGGCTGTGACACTTCGCGCAGCCAATCGTAAGCCCCATCCAGACGTCCGTCGTCGTGTCGACCCGGTCCTTGACGGCCGCGACGCGAAATTCTTCGTCGTCGGTGCCGCCTTCGGTGTTGGTCATCGTGTTGCGATTGAAGGCGGTCGCGATCAGTTGATCTTGGGTCGGATGCGGTACCAGATCGCCCGCGAGCTGCTCGATCGTGAACTGATCGAAAGGCATGTCGGCATTGAACGCGTCGATCACCCAGTCGCGGTATAGCCAGATCGTCCGCAACGGGTCAGACGCGTAACCGGCCGAGTCTGCGTAGCGGGCCAGATCGAGCCAGGGACGGGCCCAGCGCTCGCCGAAGGCCGGATCGGCCAGCATCCGGTCGACCAAACGTTCGTAGCCGGCACCGTCGGCGTCGCGGACGAATTTGTCGACTTCTTCAGGAGTCGGCGGCAGGCCTCGTAGATCGAGACTCAGCCGCCGGATCAAGACGTAAGGATCGGCCGGCGCTGAGGGAGCGAGCCTGGCGGCCCTGAGTTTCTCGGCAATAAACAGATCAACCGGATTGGCCGGCCACTCCGGTCGGCCGGCAATTGCCGTCAGCCGAGGCAGCGTTGGCCGAATCGGTTTCTCGAACGACCAGTGACGGGTGTAGCGCGCCCCTGCCGCAATCCATTGTGAGAGGATGTGCGCTTGCTCACTGGTGAGGGCACTGTTGGCGTCCGCCGGCGGCATCCGCTCGTCGGCCTCTTTCGCACTGATGCGGCGAACGAGTTCGCTCCGATCGGCGTGGCCGGGCACGATCGCGGTTTTCCCGTCGGCGAGCGGTTTGACTGCGTTCTCGCGCACGTCGAGTCGCAATCCCCCTTCGCGATGCTTCTCGTCGGCCCCGTGACACGCGAAGCAATTCTTTGCCAAAATGGGCCGCACGTCGCGGTTGAAGTCGACCGATCGCGCGGAAGCGGGGCTTCCCGGATCGGCCAACGCCCGCACGGCGGTTCCCACCGCGGCAAGTGCCAAGAGCGGCGGCAAGATCAGCGGGATGAGCGACCGGCAAACGTACATGGCGGGCCTCGAACCGGCGGGGACTGACTCTTCCACTCTACCAAATTGAGGCGGCGGATACCGGCCAGCCGGGAGCCTTCGGGAACCGGCCGGCTTACACCGGCCGCTCGCCGATTGCCGCCAGGTCGGAGGGAGTGATTGTGCCATCGTGCAACGCAGAGGCGATCAGCACGCCGTCGATTCCCGCGCGATCCAGCGTGCGCAAATCCTCGATGCCGCGCACGCCGCCGCCGGTGAGAATCGTCACGGTCGGGAAGGGGCGGCGGATTTGTTCGCACAGTCCCAATGTCGGAACTCCGCCCCTCGTTCCGACGCGTGCAATGTCGAGGACGATGAGCTGCGTGCAACCGGCTTCAAACGCACATTTTGCGACCTCGAGGGGCTTGCGGTGGGGCCAGGCGGATCCGTTCGAGAGAATTTCGCCGTCGCGAAGATCCAGGCTGAACACGATCCGGCCGGGACCGTATCGCCGGACTAGCTCTGCTAGTTCTCGGGGACTTTCTAACGTCTCCAGCCCAGCCACAACCTGGTCGACGCCGCTGTCGAAGATCGGGCCGGCGTCCTGACTACGTCGGATTCCTGCGTCGACCAATAGCGAGAATCGATCGTCGCACAGCGCCTGCAAGATCGACCAATTGGGCGTGCCGCTCAAAATCGCGTCCAAGTCCGCCACGTAGAACTGCGAAAGACCAAAGGCGCCGCGAATCGCGGTGGCAACCGAGACCGGGTCGCTGCCCTCGATGAGCCGCGTTTGGAGGGGTCGGTATTGATCTCGTCGGCCAGCCACGCCACGGACGACCTGGGAGCCGAGCAGATCGAGCACGGGAACGATTCGCATGAACCTGTGTCGGAATCGAAGCGATAAACGTAACTTGTAGAATGAAGTAGAATAACTTCGAGGATTGAAATGGTCACTTCGCAGCCGATCGCCCCAGCCACCGATGCGGTCGCTCCCCGGTCAATCTGGCGGCGAGTGTCCTACGTGGGGCTGCGGCTACTCGTTCCCATCCCGAAGGGAAAAGGCTTCCGGTCGAAGCTCGGGTGGGTCGGGCGACGGATCGTTTACTGGTACCTTATCATTCTGGTCATGCTCGCATTCTTTCAGCGTTACCTTATCTACCAGCCGACGCGTGCCGACGTGATCAACCCGGAGCTGAGCGGACTCGAGCCCGGCCGGGTCGAAGCGGTCAGCGTCCCAACCGCCGACGGACTGCAACTCAATGGCTGGCTGGTGCGGGCACTTCCGCTGTCGCGCGACGCGAATCACAACGGATCGACGTCGCATCCAGTCGTGCTCTACTTCCCCGGCAACGCGGGGCACCGCGGCTATCGGGCCATCGAACTCGATCAGCTCTCGCGGCTCGGCGCGGACGCTTACCTGGTCGATTACCGCGGCTACGGCGACAATCCCGGGAAGCCGACGGAAGAGAACCTCGCCGCCGACGCTCAAACCGTCTGGAAATTCGTCACGACGACCCGCCAGGTCAAACCGTCGCAAGTCGTGTTGCTCGGCGAATCGCTCGGCGGAGGCGTGGCGACCCGGCTGGCCTCGGAGCTGTCGGTGGCCGGAACTCCGCCGGGCGGGCTGATTCTGCGTTCGACCTTCTCGAGCCTGGTCGACGCGGCCTCGTATCATTACCCCTGGCTGCCGGTGGGAATGTTCCTGCTCGATCGCTTTCCCTCCGCGGAGCGAATCGCGAAAGTCACGTGTCCGGTCCTCGTCCTGCACGGCAATGTGGACACAATCGTCCCATTCGAATCGGGAAAGCGACTCTTCGACGCGGCTCCCGCCGTCTCGGCGGGCTCGGTTGCCAAGCAGTTTGTGGTCCTCCCGGGCGCCGGTCACAACGATATTCAATACGCGGCTCGTGAGCCGTACCGGGCCGCCGTCAAGCAATTTCTTGATCGGATGCAGCTGTCGCAACGGCCGGTCGAATCTGCGGCCGGGCACTAGCGACGGAAGGTGCCCGCAGCGTTTAGTACTGGCTTATTTTTGCGCGGACCACTT
>DASZIA010000220.1:0-14585 GCA_035949535.1 Planctomycetaceae bacterium
CCCGTGTTCATCATGCAGACGCTGCCGACGTGGTTGATCCCATCGCTCACGCAGGAGTGAATCTGGCAAATGTCGTCGACGCACTCGCCGACGTGAGGATACCAGTCTGACACGGCCTGCCCGCTTTGGCCGTAGCGCTTCCAGGTGCGGCGGCATGCCAGGAGCGGATTTTCGGTGACGGCCATCGGCGTGAAGACGCGCTTCACGCTCTTGGGAAGCGGGCGGCCGGCGTACTGGTTAACCAATGGCTTGTGGTCGAACGTGTCGATATGGCTCGGGCCGCCATCCATGAACAGAAAAATCACGTTCTTCGCGCGAGCGGTCAGCGTGCCCGCTTTGGTGCGTACCCCTTCGCCGGCTGCCTCGGTCTCTGCGGCGCTTGCTCGCTGAGAGGGCAATTGTCCGTCCTGCGCCAGCAAGCCATAGAGGGCAATCGCGCCAAAACCGCCTCCGGCGCGGCACAAAAAATCGCGGCGACTGCCGGCTTGTTCAAAGTGTCGCATGGCGGATATCCGTTGCGGGCGGGACCGATGGCGGGGCAGGTCAGTCGAGGAACAAAAACTCGTTGGCATTCAGGAGGGTGTGACAGAAATCGGCAAAGGCCGTGCGGAGCGCCGCGTCGCTCTCGTGGTGGGCGCCTGCGTCGGCGTGAAGTTCGCGTTCGGGCAAGAGGTGGCCCGCTTGCGTGCGAAGGAAGGCCATCGCGTCGGCTTGCTCATCAGCGCCCAGCGGACGTCCGAAGACGATGCGATACGCTTCCACGGTCCGCGCGCTCCAATCGGTCAGTCGCGGATCGGCAAGAATCCGGCGCGCCAGCGAGTCCGCGCAGCCGACGACGAATTCGCCATTGAACAACGCCAGGGCCTGCGGGGCGATAATCGTCGCCGATCGGCGGGCGCAACTTTCGTGCATATCGGGCAGGTCGAAATCCTTGAGCAAAGGAAACGGCAGGTTCCGCTTCGCGAAAATGTAAACCGAGCGCCGGTCGCGTTCGACGGGCGACGCAGTCACCTTCCAGCCGTCCTGTCGCAAGGCGGCCGGCAGCGTCGGACGGATCCCCGACCCCCCCATCTTTTCGCTGAGTCGCCCGGAAACCACCAGGTTCGCGTCGCGGACCTCCTCTGCCCTGAGACGGCGGCGGTTGGCGTGCCAGTAGAGACTATTCTCAGCGTCGATTTTTGCGGCGACCGCGGGCGGGTCTGTGCCGCGACGCCGGTCGCCGGCTTGCCGATAGACCGACGAAGTCAGAATCAGTCGATGCAGGGCTTTGACGTCCCAGCCGCTGGCGACGAACTCACTCGCCAGCCAGTCGAGCAACTCGGGATGGCTCGGGGGCGGCGTCTGGGTTCCCAGATCGTTCGCATTTTCGACGAGACCGCGGCCCATGTGCCCTTGCCAGATGCGGTTGACAATCACACGCGGGACAAGCGGATTGTGCGGGTCGGTGAGCCACCGAGCCAGCGCCGCCCGACGGCCCACCACGCCCTCGCGCGGCGGAGCGATCTTGGCAAGCGGTTCCGACTCGCGAAACAGCACCGAGAGGAACCCCGGCTGAACTTCACGAACCGGCTTATCGTAGCTGCCGCCCGCATTGAGAAATGTCGCAGGAACTGGTCCGCCAAATTCGACGGTGGCCATCGCGTCGGCCGATCGCGGAGGCTTCGGCCGCGACGCCTCGAGCTTTGCCACGTGCTGTCGCAGCTTCGGGAGGCGCGCTCGGTCGGCGGCACTCATTTGCGCGAGGATCTGCTTCTCGCTGACTTCGATCTGCCGATCGGACCAGAAAAAAAACTGACGCTCGAGCGGCGTTCGCTGCTCCGGGGGCTTGTCGATCGCCGCGAGGACTTCCGGCGGAAATCGCTTGCGGCGTTCGGCGGCCGCCCGCGCGCGGGCTGTGCTTAGCACGTGGAACAAATCATCGCGGACGGCGCGCGTGCGTTTCTCCCAATCGGCCACCTGGCGATGGTACTCGGCGATCGCGCCGGCGGACCCGACAGCCACTTTTTCGACCGGAGCGATTCCGGCAAAAAACGCCTCCAGCCGATAAAAGTCGTGCTGCTTGATGGGATCGAATTTGTGATCGTGGCACTGGGCGCATCCGATCGAGAGCCCGAGGAAGGCGGAGCCGACGTTGCCGGTCAGGTCGTTGAGTGCGTCCTGGCGAGCCAGGGCCACGATCGACGCGTTGCTTTCGTCCGGCCACATCCGCAAATAGCCGGTGGCAATCTGGGCGTCGACATCGTCGGGGAACAGCTCGTCCCCGGCGATCTGCTCCTGAACGAAGCGATCGTACGGAACATTGGTATTGAACGCCCTCACCACAAAGTCGCGATACTTCCACGCCAGCGGCCGCAGCGGGTCGGCCTTGTAGCCGGCGGTTTCGGCAAAGCGGACGAGGTCGAGCCACATCCGCCCCCAAGATTCGCCGTAATGCGGGCTGCTCAGCAATCGGTCGATCAGTCGTTCGTACGCGTCGGGTGCAGGGTCGGCCACGAAGGCGTCGACTTCAATCGGAGTCGGCGGCAAGCCGAGCAGATCGAAGGTCACGCGGCGCATCAAATCGCGACGGTCGCATGGAGGCGAAAACCCCAGCCCACGCTCTTCCAATTTCGCCAGCACAAACGCGTCGACGGGCGTCTCTACCCTGTTGGCGGCCCGCGCCCGGGGAACCGGCGGTCGATGGACCGCTTGAAACGACCAGTGCGCTCGCTCCTCGGCCGAGAACGACTGGCGCGGCGGGCGGCGCTCAGCCCCAAGGGCAGGAGGTGCGCTCGGAGAAATTCCCCGCGGCCAGGCTTCCAGCAGGCAGGCCGCCGCCAGAACGGCTCCGAAAACCAAGAATTTTCTCGGCGGGCAGATGCCGTCGGTGCGCATCGCGGCCTCGTCAATACATGCGACTTTCCAACCACTATACCCCGGCGGTGGCGCGATTTGAATCAGGACGCAAATAATTGGCAGCAACCGGATTGGGATTCGTGCATTTTCGTGGCACGGTTTTCAAGAGGGTGGGGCATCCGCTATACTCGGGCTCAGAGCGGTCGTCTCTTAAGAGGTGGCCTCCGCGGGCGTCCCAAGGGACGGCAAGTCGGGGCGGCGAGTCGCAATCTTTCTCGGTTCCTCGGCGGGAAGTCGTCGTGTCACAGCTAGTGTCGTCGGACAAGGTCGCTGAACCTGTCGACTTCAAGACGCTGATTCACAAGAACGCGCCCTTCACGCTCGACGATGTCAGGCAGCTCGAGCGGCTGCTGGCCACGCCGTACCTTTCCGAAATCCGCCAGGAATTTATGGGCCTGCAGCGGGAGGCGAGCACCGCCTTAAAGCCGCCGCCCAATCTGGCCGCACGGCTGGGAGTCGGCCTGTATTTGCTCGGGCATCCGCGCGAGGCAGAGCGTGCGTTGACCGGCGCATCGGGCGATTCGGTTGCCGCCTTCTATCATGCCATGGCTCTCTCGGCGCTCGAGCGGCACGAGCAGGCCGATGCCACTTTTGCGGAAGCGGCGAAGCTGGGCTACGACAAGGTCGAGTCGACCATGCGCCGGGCTGGTGAGCTTCGCGCTCAAGGCAAGCTCAGCGAGGCCGAGGCCATGCTGCGAAGCGTGGTCAACGAGGGCGCTCGTCGCGCCGAATACTCGTACCAGATGGGCACCATTCGGGCCGACCGTGGCGACACGTACGGAGCGATCGAATACTTCGAACGAGCCGTCGATATGGATCCGCGGCACTCGCGGGCCCTGTTTCGGCTGGCAGTCGAAAATGCCACTCGCGGCAACGATGCGGAAGCGATTCGCCTTTACGAGCAGGCGCTCTCCCGACCGCCGATCCATTTGGGGGCCCTCGTCAACCTCGGTTTGATGTACGAGGACGATCAGAACTATCGCGCGGCCGCCTTCTGCTTCCGCCGCGTGATCGAAGTTGACCCGACCAATGAACGGGCGCGGCTGTACCTCAAGGACATTGAGGCGGCCAGCGACATGTACTACGACGAGGACGCCGCCCGCGACGCCGCGAAGATGGAGGCGATCCTCGCCCGGCCGATCAGCGATTTCGAGCTCTCGGTCCGCAGCCGCAACTGCCTCGAGGCCATCAACGTCCACACGCTGGGCGATCTGACGCAGGTCACCGAGGAAGAGCTGCTCAACGGCCGCAACTTTGGCGAGACCTCGCTACGCGAAGTGCGGGACCTGCTCGGCATTCACGGACTGCGGGTCGGCCAAAACGTCGGAATGGGCGGACGGCTGCGCGAACCGCTTTTCGCCCCCGCCAGCATGTCTCCGCAAGAGCAGGCGGTGCAGACGATGCCCCTCTCGGACCTTAATCTTTCGGTTCGCGCGCGAAAGTGCATGTCGCGGCTGGGCTTGACGACCCTTGGCGACTTGATCGGGAAGACGCCCGATGAACTCTTAGGAAGCCGCAACTTCGGCGTGACGTCGCTCAACGAAATCCGCGCGAAGCTCGCCGAAATGAACCTCAAGCTGCGCAACGATTGACCGGCTCGACTGTGTAACCGAAGGCGAGCGGCGGGTGTCAGCCCGCCGGTTCTTTCTTCTGTTCGTTCTTCCAAGGATGGACCAATCGCCCATGAGGGGCAAGCTGATCCTCTTCGTGCTGCTGCTCGGCATTGCGGGCTTAGTGGTCGGCTGGCGGTTTGCCGGCGAATCTTCTCTCTTCGACTCGCGCTCGATCCCGGCCAGCCTGCGCTCCTTTCGCGAGTTGGAAGACGTCCCCGTGCACGCCGGATTGACGCTCCCGAGCGAGGTCCGCGTCGCGCTCACCAATAGCCCCGTCTCCCAAGTCGAGTTCGCAGTCGAGGGAGCCTACACCGCAAGCGTCGACGGTGTCCCGTCTGCCGTCCTCCGAGGAAACGGCATGAAGTCGACGCTCGTGACGCCGTTGCCGAACGGATTTCGCGTCGGTCACCGCCAAATCACTGGCACGACGCTCGACATCGTGCCGGAACGTTCGCCCGCAGTCTGGGTCGCCGACCACGAGTATCGGGGGCGCCTTCGGCTCGTGCGGCAGCGGAACAACAAGATCGTCGTAGTCAACGTCGTGCCGTTGGAGGATTACATCGCCAGCGTCGTCGATGGAGAGATGCCCGCGGCGTTTCCCGACGCGGCGCGGCAGGCGCAGGCCATCGCCGCACGGTCCTACGCGCTCTTCCAGCTGCGGAGCGCCGGTTCCAGTCCGCTTTTCGACGTCTTCGCTTCGACCCGCAGCCAGAACTATGGCGGCTATCAGTACCGGGGCCGTGATGGACGCCGCTATGCGGCCGAATCGGAATCGAGCCGACACGCAGCCCGCCAAACTGCGGGCGTCATCTGTCTCTGCGAAGGGCAGCCTTTCTGCACGTATTACACAGCGGTGTGCGGCGGACGGACGGTCGGCGGCGCCGCCGTCTTCAACGACGAGAGCGCGGCACTTGCGCCGGTCGAGTGCCCTTGGTGCCACGACGCCGAGCTCTATCGCTGGACCCAGGAACTTCCGCTCGACGAGGCCGCCGGGCGCTTGCAGCGGTTCTTGGTGTCACAGGGGAAACCGTTCGGCAATCTGGCATCGATCCGCCACACGAACCAAACCGATGCAATTCGCGAGCCGGCCTTTGAGATCAGCGACGGCAGCCGGCGTTATCGCGTCTCAGCCTTTGATCTCCGCCGACAGCTCAATCCCGCGAACGTGCCGAGTTATCAATTCGAGGCCAAGATTGCCGAGGGCCTGTTGGTGCTCGAAGGACGTGGCCACGGTCACGGCGTCGGCCTGTGCCAATGGGGGGCGCGAGGCCTGGCCGAAGCCGGTTCCGGGCCTTTGGCCATCCTGCGGCACTACTATCCGGGCGTAGAAGTCGTCCAGCTGCGCTGAATCGTGGCTCGTTTCCCATGCGCTGCACTACAATAATGAAACTTTCGCGGAACGTGCGAGGCACTGACTCGCCAACACGGCGAGCGGCCGGTGCGGGTACCCGTGGCAAGCCACGGGTGCGGCCGGTTCTTCCAGTTCAGTTGCGATTAACCACCAAATGACCGTCTCCGAACGCCCTTCCGGCGACAAAAATCGAGACTGCACGCCCGAGGGGGTCGATCTGCCGCGCATCGAGCGGGCTGTGCGCGAAATTCTCTCCGCCATCGGCGAAAATCCCGACCGCGACAGCCTGTGTGAGACGCCCGGTCGGGTCGCGCGGATGTATGCCGAGCTGTTCTGCGGCCTGCATAGCGACCCAGCTCGGCACCTCAAAAAAGTCTTCAGCGAGACCTACGACGAGATGGTACTAGTGCGCGATATCTCGTTCAACAGCATGTGCGAACATCACCTGCTGCCATTTTTGGGGAAGGCGCATGTCGGTTACCTTCCGCGGGGCAAGGTGACCGGGCTGTCGAAGCTGGCGCGCGTCGTCGAGGAGATTTCGCGCCGTCCGCAGATCCAGGAACGGATGACTCATCAGATCGCTGACCTGATCAACGCCGAGCTCGACCCCAAGGGAGTGATCGTGATTCTCGAGGCCGAGCATACCTGCATGACGATCCGCGGAATCAAGAAGCCCGGCAGTCTCACTGTCACAAGCGCCGTGCGCGGACTGTTCAAGTCGAACCCGGCCAGCCGCGCGGAGGCGATGGCCCTGATCAATGGGGCGGCGAAATAGTCGCCGGCAAACGCGTTGGCAACGAGCAACCCGCCGGCCAGATCGTTCAAATGATTTCCCAGTTTGCCCTGCGACTTTTATGTGGAATCAGTCTCACCTGGCTGATGCTGCCACGCTCGCAGATCACACCGGGATTCTTTCGCATTCAATCGCTGTTGGCGCTGGCATTGGGTGCGCTAGCCGGCATCGCCGTCGGACCGTCGGTCTTCGCGCCCGTTGGAGAGACGTCGCTCATTCCGGTTTCTGTCGCGCGGGCAGGGTGCCTGGTCGCGGCGGGACTCGCGTATCTTGGTTCGATTCTTTGGACGCTCGGGCGCCGCAAAGCGGGAACGGTCTGCCTTTTCGCCGTTGCCGTACTTTCGACCGGCACGCTGATAGCCGGTTCCTTTCCGCGCGAGACGCTGGCGGCTGAACCAACGCTGTTGACGATCTTTTCGGAGCTGGCCGCGTCGTTGACGATCGGCAGCGCAACGGTCGGAATGTTGTTGGGGCACTGGTACCTCACTTCGCCCACCATGTCGATTGCCCCGCTGAGCACCGCGAACGTCTGCTTCGCGTCGGCAGCAGGGTTGCGACTTTTGGTCTCTGCAGCCGGTCTGACGATTGGGTGGCAATCGCTGACAGGCGAAGGTTTCGGCGGAACCCCCTTGATGTGGCTCGTGCTGCGGTGGCTGGCGGGGATCGTCGCACCGCTTGTTCTGGCGCTCATGGTCTGGCGGATCCTTCGCTATCGCAATACGCAAGCGGCGACGGGGGTGCTGTTCGTGGGAGTGATCGTGACTTTTATCGGCGAGTTGAGCGCCACACTCGTCTCGCAGGAGCTGCACCTGCCTCTTTAGGCGGCTTACGTTAATGCCGGCTCGCACCGACAACCGCCCGATCGAAGCCTCCTATGCACAGGTGGCACTCTTCGCCTCTCTGATGGCCCCCGTCATTGCCGTGATCGGATTTGGCGGGCGTCTCGGCTTTGCCGACAACTCGCCCTGGGAGTGGGCCCGATTCGTCGGACTGAGCTGGTTTCTGATCCAGTTTTCGTACGTGGCGCGCAAGCTCTTGCGCACTCCAGGCGATCCACTGGCGGCCCCGTGGTGGCAAGGCCACGCTCCACTGACGCTGGCCGGCCTTGGCCTCGTCATCGCGTGCGGCGTCGAACAGATCGCCGTGACGCGCTTGATCGTCATACTCCTGCCGACCCTCGGCGCGGCCGCCCTCTTATGGCGGGGAGTCGAGTCCGCGGGGAGTTTGCGAAAGGTTCGCACTATTTGGCTGTTCTTGTTCGCTCTGCTTCTGGGCTGTTCCGCGGCCGGCTCGATCTGGGGAGGCGGCTTCGAGAATCCGCTCTTTGTTGAGAATCTTTGCAACGGGTACGCACACATCGACACGCTGTTCCACGCGGCGCTGGCCAACATGCTTCGCACCTACGGAGCTTGCAGCACCGGTTTGGACGGGCTCCCGCATGTGCTCTATCACTTCGGCAGCCATTGGATCTTCGCACGCTTCTCGAACCTGCTCGATCTGCCCGTGATCGACTTTTACAATCTCGCCTATCCGGTGATCTTCGCTCCCTTCGTCACCTTCAGCCTGCTGACGTTTGCGGTTTCGATCGCCGAGATCTGGCGCGGACCGGGCCGGCCGCCCGAGGATTCCCGTTCGGAATCGGATCGCCTGACCAAAGCCGCTAAGACGAGCGCGACTCAATCACTCAATGCTCCGCTCGACGCTGGATTCCGCGGGCCCGGATTGTTGTTCTGGTTTGTGGTGGCGGCCGGGATAATCGGCTTGTTGCCGCTGGGGAGCGGGATCGACCCGGTCGCCCGCGCCGCTCCGATTTTCGCCAGCGAGTCTTATGGTTTGGCGATTGCGGTGGCATTACTGGGGATCGCTGCCGCCTCGGCCCTTTCGCGCGATATCGCCACGGCGCCCCAAATGCGCAGCATCGACGTCCTCTTGGGATTTCTCTTTTTCTGCACACTGCCGGCGGTCGTGGGACTGCTCAAAATCTCGGTAATGATGCTGTTGTCCGCGGCTGCCGCCTGGTTCTTCTTCCGTTTACAGCTTTACCGCTGCAAAGTGACGGCCCCTTCGTTCGTGATTGGACTAGGCGTGCTCTATTGCGGCTTTCTCTTCACCTACAACCCCGAATACGGGCAACTTGCCGGCATCGCGCCGTTCAATGCCCTCAAGGCCCTCGTGGGTTTTACCTGGTGGTCTTACTACTGGCTCTTCTGCTACGCCTGGACCCTGATCTATGTGGTGCTGCGGCTGCGGGAAGAGGGAGGTCGAACGATCGGCGACATTTGGCCCGCATTTCGTGAGCGGCGGCTCTTAGACGTCGAGCTGGTGCTGATCGTCGCTCTGCTCGGCGCGGTGCCGGAAATCCTGCTACGCGATTATTCGAGTACGCACTACTTTGCGATCGATCAACAGTGGCTCGCGATCGGGCTGACCTTGGCTGTCGTGCTGCGGCCGGTGCGTTCTTGGGCGCGAGAGCCGGTGGCTCGCGCAGCCGATCACGTGCAAGCGCAGGCGCGATCGAAGGCCCCTCACTCGAGACCGATTGCGAACTGGCTGAGTGCGGTCCGGACGCCGCAATTGCTTGCCGCGCTCTTCGGACTGTTCGCGGTCGGGACGTTCGTCCTCAACACCGATGCGATGCTGAGTGGGCTCGCGGCCGTCGTGAAGGGTTCCCTTGGGCTGGCACCGGCGGCAACCGGTCCGCTCGACGCCGCGTGGAACGGTGATTTTCCGCACGCTCGGCAAATTCTCGACCGGCAGGTTGTCGCGGTTGGCGAGCGGTTGGCGACGGATAAGAACGTGATCTCACTGCTGCGCGGTTTGGATCGGTTGCCGCTCGAGGAAAAACGCCGCTCGCTCTTGTACATTCCCAAAACCAATCGGCAGTTTTGGGACTTGCTGCACACCGCCTATTCGCCGAAAGACGGACCGTTCGTGGCGCCTGCCCTCTCGGGGATCGCCATGCTCGACGGCCTTTATGACCGGCCGGAAGGAGACATTTGGTCCGGTTACGGCTATCAGCACTATTCCTGTCCGATCGAAAAACAAAGTCAGCCGCCGCTCGACGAGTATCTGCCGGTCCTGAAAAAACGCTGTGCTGCCCTCGGCATGAATCAACTGATCGTGATCGACGAGCGCGATGGGCGCAGTGAAGTTCGGAAGATTGATTGCCCTTGAGTCGGCTCGAGCGGCATCGGTCTGTTGCCCCTCCTGACGTCGCATGAGCCACGGGCCATTCCTCTCAGGCAGGCCCCCAAAGGCGTCGTTTTCAGCCGTTCTCCTCCAGATCCGCCTTCCATTTCGCCATCGCGCCTGAGCTCCGAGCGATTTCTTGGACCATACTCTAGAGAGAAACCCGCGTTGTCTGGTCCGGATCTAACGACCCTGGCGAAACAAGCGGTTGTGACAAAGATGGCGAGCCAAGCGGCGCTTCCAAGCATCGAGGGATCGCCCGTTCGATCCCGGGCGCGGTTCTCAAGTCGGACCACCCCCGCACCACCCTTTGAATTCGTTGGGCCATGATCACGTCATCCGCTAACGCCAGCGATCCTGAAGGCCATGTCCGCTGTCCTCGTTTCGTTGCGATTCTTCGACGAGAGCGATCGCAGTCACTGGCGCTCGCGGCCAGGCTTCGAGAGTCGGGAATTGCCGCCGTCGATGTTGAGAGCACGGTGCTCTTGTCCAAATTGGTCGCCGCCAAGCTTGTTGAACTCTTGATTATCGACAATCAAATCGAGGGCTTTCTGACGGGGATGGAAGTCGTTCAGAAGATGCGGATTGCGTTCGTTCGAATTCCGGTGATTGTCCTGGGCTCGAATGTCGAGATGCTCCGCCAGGAATCGAATGTCCTCGGCCCAATCACGTTCGCCGACGCAAGCAAAGACACCGACGAGATTGGCAAAATCGCGCGGCGCGTTTTGAGTCGGCCGCCGAATGATCTCGATGTCATTCCCGAGCGAGCCCGCGTGCTCGTCGAGCGGCAAATCGACCTGCCCGTCCTGTCGCAGCTAGTCGTGCGGCTGGTCGGCTATTTCCAGGCTCCGATGGACGAGATCCCCGTCGAGGAAATGTGTCGCGACATTTCGATCGACCCCAGAGCAACAGTCGTGCTCTTCAAAGCCGCGAACGCGTCGGCAAACGGCCTCTTGCGGCAAGCGACAACGGTTCGCGACGCGGTCCGCTTACTGGGAGTACGACGATCGATCGGCCATATCCTGAACGCCGCCGTCGTAGAGGGGATGGGCGTTCTCGCGCAGGGGCTTCCGGTGGTCGACCAGGCCTGGCATGCCCGGCGCGGCATGCTGATCGCCAGTGCCAGCTCGACTTTTGCCGAGGAGATCGAACGCGGACACACCGAGACAGCGTTTGTGTCGGGCCTGCTTCAGGACGTCGGGATCTTGGCGCTCCTGCGTGCTTTTCCCAAAGACTATCGGGCCGTCCTCCAGCGATGGCGGTCGGTGGGACATCTCAAGCTTCCGATCATCGAGCGAGCTGCGCTCGGTTGCACGCACGCTGACGTTTCAGCGGCCATGCTGGAGCGATGGCAGATGCCCGCGTCACTAATCGTTCCGGTGCTGCATCATCTGGAGCCGGCTCAAGAGACCGCGCGGTTGGGGATTGATCTGGGCCTGCATCGCGTGATGACGATCGGCGAGGCGATGGCGGATTTGATCGACGCTCCGCACGCCAGCCGCCGCCACACGCTCGATATTCTATTGGCGCAGTACGGTCCCGAAGAGCACACCGCATGTCGAGAAGCCCTCATGAACGCGACGGCAAGAGCGGCCGAGGCGTCGCGATTGCTCGATCTGCAGTTGCCACCTGCCAGCGAGCTAGAACGCTTGCTGCGCTCGGCCCTCTCGACAGTTCCACAGCCAATTCACACGGAATTGGTCGCGGCGCGACGCGATGGGAGTTCAGAGCCCATTCAATTGGACTCCCCCTAACAAGTCGCGAGCCGGCGTGCTTTGAGCTTGCGCTGATTTTGCCCTCACGCATTTCCTATTTTTGACCGGAGCGCATGGCAGCGAACGCGTGACTAACGGCCGCGGGCCCGTGGACCGCCTTTGAAGGCAGCGGATGCGAGGCGCTAAAGACCTCCATCTGACTCGGTTGCTCAATTGTGATCCGGCTCAAGTTCTCGGGGCGATCTTCGAAACCCAGATTCCGCGCCAGGAACGAATAGACGGCCGCGCGTTTCGAAGGGCCGAAGTCATGGGCCTCTTTAGGCAGATGAACGCTTTCCACACAATGGCCCGCTCGATAGGCGTCGTAGGCGCTGCGGACGAAGGGGAACCCGACCTCTGGGAAATCATGCGTCGGGTCTTGTCCGACCGAAAGGATGAGCTGGGGTCGCGGCGCAATGGCGGCCGCAAATTCGATGCAGTTCGTGGCTGCCGCCTGCATCACGGGCATGCCCCCTTCGCATCGGCAGCAGCCTTCCGGCGCACTCCAGGGATAGACGATGACCACCGGCGCGGAGGCCTTGACCCGATCGTCCAACAGCGCCAGATAGAGGGTTTGCGTCCCGCCGCCACTGGCACCCGTCATGCCGACGCGCTCGGAATCAACGTCAGGCAGAGAGCACAGAAAATCGAGTGCCTTGAGGCTGTTCCAGGTCTGTAGCGCCAAGACAATCGGATCGTCGTGCGTGGTCTGCATCGAGTCCTGCCAGCCGACCATGCTGTACGAGAAGACGGTCGCACCCCGCTGAGCCAAGTGGGCGCAACGAATCTGGTGCTCGGGACGGAATCGTCCTAGCGGCTTGAAGTGCCCATGCGGGCAGAGGATGCCCGGACCGCGCGTCTTGGCGGCGGCCAAGGCAGGCAACGGCCGATACAGATTCCCCGTGCAATAAAATCCCGGCAGCGTCTCGATCGCGACGTTCTCAACCGTGTAGCCGTCGTATTGGCGAAAGCTATGACGAAGAACGCTGTAGGGTCCCCGCTTGGGCAAGGGCCAGAGGCCTGCGCCCTTCAAGAATTCTCTTCGCAGCACCGAGCGGCGACGATCCCACGCAGTCGAGTCGCGGTGCTCGGCTCCAATCCGCGCCAGGTCCTGCAGAACCTGCTCCCGATCGGCGCGCGGCCCTGTTGCGAACGCCGCCAGGAGCAGCGTCGCGGCACCCGCAATTCGCGCCGACGCTCTCAAGGCGCGAACCCGCATCCGGCCCGCATCAAGATTTCGCCTCTTCGCCCGGGTGATACTTCGTCTGAGTGTGGGCGTCGACTTCATCCCTGTAGAACCAGGCCGCTTTGAACTTGTGGTCCGAATACAGCTTGGCCTGGTCGAAGTAGTGCGGCGACTTGGGGTCTCCGCTGTCGCCGTATTGCAAGACGGTCGACGCCTTCACGCGGCCGGGCACGAACTCGTAGACGCCCATGAAGGAACCCCCCACGACGCCGAAGCGTTGCTTCCGCACGGGGAGGCTCGGACTGTAGTAGAGCGTGAAGGCAATGCCCATCGGGCCTGGCGCACCGACCAGCGGCAGGCTCGGCTTCTGGTCGCGGAACAGCTTGCCAGCCTCCTCGACCGTTGGGGCATTGGGGACGCGCTGCGTCCGCGTGACTTTCCCCCACTCGACCTTCCAATCGCCGTGCAGGGATTTCAGCTTTTTCGCCGCGTCGACAAGGGCCCGGAACCGCGCGGAAATGCTCTCCAAGTATTGCGGCTTGAGCGTCTCTGCCGGATAGCGGTCGCCGTACATGTCGGCGTACCACTCAGAGCAGAGCAGGGCCTGGGTGCAATCGGCCGTCACGCGGCAATCCCAGTTGAGCAGGTGCTCCAGGTACGGCTTGACCTCCTCCGCCAGTTGCGGATCGCTCTTTTTCAAGTCTTCCAACTGACGCTTGTAGACCGGTAGCTCCGTCAATGGCCAGAAGAGAGTCGTGTCGAAGGCCAGCTCTTGCCATCGCTCGTAGGTGACGTCATGCGCCTCGCGGAGCAGCTTTCGCGAGATTTGGGACCGGCGGCGATCGAGGAACGCGTCCTCGCACATGTAACCCGGGAAGTCGCGAGCCGACGGATTATCGTCATCGTTCGTCATGAAAGGCGTCGAATTACAGTTCTGGACGTATCCATCCGTCGGGTTGAGCACCTGCGGCAGGTCCTCGAAAGGATGAAGACCTTTCCATTCGGTGCGAGGATCGCTGCCGTCGACTGGCTTAGTCCAGTCGAAGTGCGGATCGCGAATCGGGATGGCGCCGTTATAGACGTAAAAAATGCGGCCCGTGTCGTCGGCGAAGGCCGTGTTGAACATCGGCAAATTGAGCATCGAAATGGCGGTCTTCCACTCGGCGAAGTCCTTGGCCTTGCTCATCGCCAGCGCCTGCCGCACGCGAATCGCGTCGAAGATGCGGGAGATCTTGACCGCATAGGCGTGCTTGCCGTTTTGTCGTCCGACGATCGGTCCGTGGTGCGTCTTGCGAAACGTGTAGTGATTTTCGATCGGGCTGCCGCTCCCCTTTTTGACGAGAATCGTGTCCTTCCATTCGACGGCCGGGCGATATCCCTTGTCGTAGCGATAGTTGAGCGGGTGCTCTGGATCGTCGAAGGTTTCACGGTAGACGTCGGCGATATCGGGCTCATTGACCGTGTGAGCCCAACCCAGGTGCTCGTTGTGCCCCATCGTCAGTACGGGCGAACCGAAGAAGCACGAACCGGAGAAGTGGAGACCTTCATCACTCTGGCAGTGCGCCTCGTAGAACTGCCCGTACCCGTACCACGGCTGGTGCGGATTGATGAACAGCATGGCGTGACCATCTTTTGTCTTTTTCGGCCCGATCGCCCATTCGTTCGAGCCGGTGACCTTGGCCATGCGTTCTTCGTACTCCGACGGCAGCGGCTTGTCCGCGTGCGACTTGGAATACATGAACGACAGCAGCGTGAAGCGGTCGAAGGCGACCACATGCCAGGGCTCGAAATGCGTCAAGAGCCG
>DASZIA010000221.1:0-2507 GCA_035949535.1 Planctomycetaceae bacterium
ATTACACGATGCGCCGCGTCGAACTCGTCCGGCGGTTTGAAAAATCGGTCTTTGTCCGCAGCAAGCCGTTCGGAAAAGACGAAGGACGCACGGTCGAAGAAGAAGAACTTGGAATGCTCCCCAAGCAGCCGCTGCTGCCCGGAGAGCGAATTCTCGGCACGGGGGTCGGCGAGCTGAAATCGGCTCTGCTCGAGAAAGAATCCCAACCTCACAAAGAGGCTGCGGCCAGCCCGTGACCCATTGCGCGGGGACTGCAGAGAGCTAGCCACGCACTCCGCGCGGCAAACCGCCCCGCAAGGGAAACCTCGGGCGGGGCAAGAAGCACTTTGTTCGGATAGTCGCTGATGGTTCGCAAACTGATCGAGTGGGCACTGCACAACCCGCTCGTCGTTATTCTCTTCGCGATCGCGTTGTCGGTCGTCGGGATGTTTTCGTTCCTCAACATCAATGTTGAGGCGTACCCCGATCCGGCTCCGGCCATTATCGAAGTCTTCGCCCAGTTCCCCGGTGCGTCGGCGGAAGAAGTCGAACGCCAGGTCACCGTCCCGCTGGAAATCACGTTCGCCGGTATGCCTGGGTTGAATTCGATTCGCAGCAAGTCGCTCTACGGGTTAAGCGACCTGAAGATGAATTGGAATTACGGGCGAAATTACACCTACGAGGCGGGAAGGCAGGAGGTCATCAACCGGCTGGCGACGATCTCGCAGACCCTGCCCAATGGCGTCACTCCCCAGATCTCTCCCGAATCGCCAACTGGCGAAATCTACCGCTATGTGCTCAACACGCCCAAAGATTCTTCGGGTCACGAGATCTACACGCTCAACGATCTGAAGGCCCTGCAGGACTGGGTGCTGGAGCGCGAGTTCCGCACTGTGCCGCGGATTGTCGACGTCTGCGGCTGGGGCGGGACGGTCCGGCGCTATGAAATTCAGCCGAATCCCGACCTGCTGCGGAAGTTTGGCCTCACGCTGATCCAGCTCCAGAACGCGATTCAGAACAGCAATGCGACCGTGGGTGGCGACTATGTCGACCAGGGCGAGGTCGCCATGACGGTCCGCAGCGTCGGGCTGTTCGGGGGCGGGACCGATCCGACGGTGAAGGTGCTGGGACTCAAGAATCCGTCGCAGGCTTCGGCCATTCTGCGCGCCGAGGAGCAGCGTCGTCTGCAGGATATTCGCGCACTCGTCATCACCTCGACCAACAACCAGCCTGTCCGGGTCGAGGACGTGGTCGAAGGGGGACGCGCTTCGCCCGGAGAAATGACCGATCGCGGCGTGGTCGTGAGCCATCAGACGCGGCTCGGACGCATCGGATATTGGAAGCCCGACAAGGACCGGCCGGCGCGCTCGACCCAGAGCCTGGCGCAAATCGGTCACGACGAGCCGGACGTGGTCGAGTGCATCGTTCTGTTGCGGAAGAACGATCAGACGCTCCCCGCGCTCAAAGACGTCGAGGCCAAGGTGGCCCAGCTCAACGATCCCAAGACGGGCCGCATGCTGCCTGGCGTCAAAATCGAGACCTATTACAACCGGCGAGAGCTGCTCGGAATCACGACCGAGACGGTGCGCGAGAACCTGCTGCTCGGGATGGGCCTGGTGACGGCGGTGCTGCTGATGTTCCTGAGCAACGTCCGCAGCGCGCTCATCGTGGCGATCAACGTGCCGCTGGCGCTCTGCTTCGCGTTCTCGGTTCTTTATATGCGGGGCATGTCGGCGAACCTGTTGTCGATTGGCGCCGTCGATTTCGGGATCATCGTCGACTCATCGGTGATCATGGTCGAGAACATTTACCGCCACATCAGTTCGGGCGAATACCCCGAACTGAGCCTGCGGGAGCGGATCCTCAAGGCGACCCACGAAGTCGAGCGGGGCTTGTTCTTCACGACAGCCATCATGGTCTGCGCGTTTGTCCCTCTGTTCACGATGCAGGGACCGGAGGGGCAGATTTTCGGGCCGATGGCCGATACCTACGCGTTCGCCCTGTGCGGAGCGCTCGTGCTCGCTCTGACTATGGCGCCCGTCATGTGCCTCTTGTGCTTCAAGAACTTGAAGCCTGCACCCGACAACTGGCTCGTCCGCGGGATGAAGACCCGATACTTGCGGAACCTGCGGTTCTGTCTGCGGCACCCCTACGCGACCGTCGGCGTGATGTTGGCGCTGACCGTCGGGACGATCGGCCTCTTGCCATTCCTGGGGCGCGAATTCATGCCGGCCCTGGAGGAAGGCAACCTATGGATTCGCGGGACCGCGCCGCTCAACATCTCTCTCGCGCGGCACACGCAACTCTCGGCGCAGGCGCGGTCCATCATGGCCACCTATCCCGAGGTCGAATCGATCGTCAACCAACTGGGACGCCCCGACGACGCCACCGACACCGACGGCTATTACAACAGCGAATATTTTGTGCCGTTGCGACCCGAGCAAGATTGGCCGTTACTCGTCGACCGTCCGCGCTGGCAGCGCTGGCTGTTGGGCGCCAAGCGGGCTCGGACCAAAGACGAGATCGTC
>DASZIA010000222.1:0-8361 GCA_035949535.1 Planctomycetaceae bacterium
GCCTCGAGTTCTTTGCGAATGGTCGCGGCGGCGGGCGTCAGCTCGGCATCGCGCAACTGAGCGGCAAGGTCGAGCGAGGAGCGATCGGGAAACGCCGCGACGAGCGGCCGCTCGCGGTCGACGCTGCGCCGCTGGGCTTTGCGGTGACGGCGATGCGCGTCGATCAGGTGGTCCTTGGCGAGTTCTCGCAACCAGAGATGAAAGGGCATCTTGGCTTCGCGAATGTAGTCGGGCAGCCGACGGCTGGCCTCCCACAGCACGTCCTGCACGATGTCGCTGGCGTCGACGCGTCCTGCCAGAGCCCGATCGAGCCTGACCTGCACCATCCGACGCAGTGACTCGCGATGGCGTTCGAGCAGCCGGTTGACTGCGTCGCCATCGCCGCCGCGGGCGTTGTTCAAGAGTTCCAGCGTTTGATCCGGTTCCGGCCACATCGACGCGGGTCCCAGGGGCTGCAGCTAGTCGGCGGGCCTGCGATAACGATCCGCCAGCCAGCCTCGAATGTCGCCGCGCGGCCCTCCGGAATCTTTATCAGCACGTTCCGCTCGGCTCTCGCCGCAAAACACAAACGAGACCAGGACGAGGAGCGAGGCGGCTGCCATCAGGGGAATCCGCACGCCGCGGTCGTCGGAGAGCGTGTTCAAGAACGGCCCATCCAAGAGCGCCACCGGGGACGAGCGGTGACTGGCGGCAAGCGTCGGTTCCGAATCCCAGGCGGCCAGACGCAATTGCGGCCCGACGGGAATTCGGTCATCTCCGCCAGGCGCGTCAAAGTTGACGCGCGCCAACTCGGCGGCGAATTCTGGATCGTGTTCTAACGCGTCGGCGACTTTCGCCAGGCAGTCAGTGCGCCGCTCGGTGGAGACGAGCTGCCGTTCGAGTCCCTCATACTCGTGCGACAGGTCCCGATACGTTCGCAACTTGGGAGACAGCGCCAGCACCGCGAAAAGGCCCGCGGCGAGGAAGAGGCTGCACCAGAACGCCAGCGCGGCGAAGGGGCGAAAGGCCACTTCGGCCGAGCTGCAATCGTCGTCGTTGGCTGGTTCTCGATTCATAGGTCAAGATGGTGTGCCTGCGTCCGCCTGCGGCGGACTTGTCACACCCTACGACAGCGTGCCGCCGTAGCGCGCCGTGGGGCCGATGATTTCCTCGATTCGCAGTAACTGGTTGTATTTGCACACGCGATCGGTGCGGCTGGCCGAGCCCGTTTTGATTTGGCCGGTGCCGAGCGCCACTGCCAGGTCGGCGATCGTCGTGTCCTCGGTTTCACCCGAGCGGTGGCTGATCACCGACCTGTAGCCGGCGCGGGTCGCCATCTGCACGCAGTCGATCGTTTCGGTGAGGGTGCCGATCTGGTTCACTTTGATCAGAATGCTGTTGGCGATTCCCTTGTCGATGCCTTCCTTCAGCCGCTTGACGTTGGTCACGAAGATGTCGTCGCCGACGAGCTGGCACTTGGATTTCATTGCGTCCGAGAGCAGCTTCCAGCCGTCCCAATCGTCCTCGGCGCAGCCGTCCTCGATCGAGCAGACGGGATACTTGGACGCGAGTCCGGAGAGGAACTCGACCATGCCGGCCGAGTCGAGCTTGCGTCCCTCCAACGTGTATTTCTTCGCCTTCGCGTCGTAGAACTCGGTCGCCGCGCAGTCGAGGGCCAGCTTCACGTGCTCGCCCGGGTTGTACTTGGCCTTTTCGATCGCTTTCAGAATCAGCTCGATCGCCTCTTGGGTGGTCTTCAGATCCGGCGCAAAACCTCCTTCATCGCCCACCGACGTGCTGAGTTTTTTCTCTGCGAGGACCGATTTGAGCGACTGGAACACTTCGACCCCCGCCCGCAAAGCTTCGTGAAAGGACGCGAAGCCCAGAGGCACGATCATGAATTCCTGAATGTCGATCGCGTTGTCGGCGTGGCGGCCGCCATTCAGGATATTCATCATCGGGACGGGCAGCCGATTGGCTCCCACGCCGCCGATGTACCGGAACAAGGGGAGAAAGCTTGCGCGGGCCGCCGCATGCGCACAGGCCAGCGAGCAAGCGAGGATCGCGTTGGCTCCCAGGTTCGATTTGTTCTCGGTCCCGTCGGCGTCGATCATCGCCTGATCGATGCCCGCCTGGTCGGCCACGTCGAGATCGATCAGCACTTCCGAGAGCGTCTCGTTGACGTTGGCGACGGCCTTGCGCACGCCCTTGCCGAAAAAGCGGTTCTTGACGTCGCCGTCGCGAAGCTCGTGGGCCTCGTGCTTGCCGGTACTGGCGCCGCTGGGGACGGCCGCCCGTCCGACGGTCCCGTCCTCGAGCTCGACGTCGACCTCGACGGTCGGATTGCCGCGGCTGTCCAAAATCTCTCGGGCACTTACTCCGGTAATCGGCAAGGTCATCGCGATCCTGTTCCTTTCCGGTCGTCTAATCTGAGCGTCTTATCGGGAGCCCTGACCCGGCAGGGTTTTCCTTTTTGGAATTCCCGTGGCCAACGGCCCCGGTTTTACCAGATTGAGCGCGTGCCCTTCTACCGGGCGGCCATCGCGCAAGCGATTCACCCGACAGCCGCAAATCGAGAAATCGGCGTTCGGGGCGGGCCGGCATCACACAACGGCCGTCAATGCGAGTTGCTCAAGATGTTGAGCGTTCGCTGGGCCATGGTGGCGTCATCATAGTGCGAATGGACGGCGGCCCGTCCGCCCCGCCCGAGTTGAGCACGGCCGGCGGGGTCTTTCAGCAATTCTTCGAGCGCCCGGGCGAGATCTTCCGGATCTCCCGGTTCAACCAACAATCCGCCGCCGGTGGCTTCCAAGAGTTCGGGGAACGCGCCGTGCCGCGGCTGAACGACAGGAATGCCGTTGGCCAGCGCTTCGAGCACGTAGATTCCTTTCGGCTCGCGGTACACGGTCGGCACCGAAAGGACGTCGAGCGATTTGAGGAAGCGAACTTTTTCGTCGTGCGTCGGCGGGCTCCCCGCGTAGTCGAACGCGGGGCCGAGATCGCGGGCTTGTTGGCGAACCTTCTCGAAGTAAGCGCGGTCGCGTGCCCCCAAATAGCCGGCCGCTCGCAGCCGCGTATTCGGATGGTGCTTGTGAAGCAACCGGAAGGCCTCGACCAGTTGATGCAGTCCTTTTTCCGGGCAAATGCGTGCGAAGTAGCCGACGGTGAACGGCTCGCCGTTGCGCTCGGCCGGAGCCCCGTCGTGGCCCGTCAGATCGATTCCCAGCGGCACGATGTGGAATTTCTCGGGCGGCAAGCCGAGGTAACCGGTCATGAAGTCGCGGTAATAGGCCGAGTGAACGAAAAACCCGTCGAAGTCGCGTGCCCGCTCGCGGATCGCCGCCAGCGCCTGGCTGTGGAAAGGCTCTTCGAGATCCTCGAGAAAGATGTCGTCTCCCTGCAGGACGCAGAAAATCTGCCCGGCAAACCGCCGTCGGATCGCACTGACCGCGCCGACCAGGAGCGCGTTGCTGAA
The DNA here is from genome assembly GCA_035949535.1 of Planctomycetaceae bacterium. Lineage (GTDB taxonomy): Bacteria > Planctomycetota > Planctomycetia > Planctomycetales > Planctomycetaceae > DASPSM01. Next base: position 3,455 of record DASZIA010000222.1, read on the forward strand.
AAAGATTGCGTCGGGCCGGACCGTATCGACGAGGAAATCGGCCAGCTCGGTCACTTCCCGCACTTGGGGCCCCGACTCGCCGGCCAGCATTGCCAGCGTCAGCTCGCCCAGCTGCTGGGCGTTGTTGCTGACGGCAAAGCGCGTCGCCAACTCAATTACGCCCGGGCGATCGAGCCACCGCGTGAGCACGCGCGGCACCTTCCGCCAGAATCGAGAGCGCGAATCGAGGTAGACGTTGATCCCGCCCAAGAAAACTTGCGCGGTACTCTCATCAACCTCGTCAAGTCGCAACGGGGTATAGGTGGGAACGAGCGTGACCCGCGCGCCCTGCTTTTTTAGCGAGCGCGCCCACGTATTGTCGTGCATGCACGAGCCGCAAAACATCCCCGCCCCGCCGGCGGTCACGATGGCGATGTGCATGGTCCCGAGATCTCGTCGCTTAAACGGCAAAAAGGGGAGATTTTCTGCGCACTCAATGGTAGGGGGGCCGTGAGGCGGTTGGAAGGGATTTCCGTCGCGGAAACAGTACGCCTGCGGCGGCCGCTAAGGCGGGTCTCTCCATCCCCAGCTTGGGATCCAGGCCGTCGGTTCCGCATGGAGTGTGAAGCAAGGCGGACTTTCCGGAATGAAAACCGATCCCTGACCGTAGAAGTACGCGACGCTCACATGCAATTCGTCCGATACCTCGATGGTCTGCTCGAGGCTGGCCTGCCCGCGCTCGCTGACGACGCTGACCTGGTGGGAGCCGCGCGCCAGGCGAAGACGATATCGCGTGAGTTCGCTCGTCAGGTCATGCTCAAACGAATCATGCACGGCCGGCTTGCCATCAATCTTCACGCAGATGTCGACCACACGCGGTTCGAATGCCATGCTGCCGACGTAAAGGAAGACGTTGCCATCTTTGGCAAGCAATGGACTGCGCGTGGGCTCAATTGCGGGAAGCGGTCCGAAGACACGACCCGAGCGCGCGACGAGCCAAATCGCCGCCGTTGCCACGACAGCGATCAACAGAGTTAGGACGGGCATCCATCGCGACCACATTGTGTGCGCACTCAATGTGAGAGGGGCGGGAGGCCGTTCACAGGGAGAGTACCGAGCACAGCTGGCGTTCGGACCCTCAACGTCGAAACTTTCGCGGGTGGCTACTCAATAAGAGCTGATGCCAAAGGAACCGTAATCGTAGGGCGCCTGCGATAGATAGCCGCCGACAATCAGACTCCGATCTGAGTCGATCAATGCAACATAGTCGACGATTTGATCGCCGGCAAAACCTTTGAATTTGAGTTCTCCGCCTTTATTCGGAACTGGGACGTTCGACGGAACGGTCGACTTTCCTGACGAAGACGACGCGTGGGGACTGAAGTATCCCGTAAAGCTCATCTTCACGAACTGTCCCGTTTTCCAACCGCTGTAGATGGGGTAGTAGACCAAGGCCTCGGCCTTGAATTCCTTGTTGTCGGGAAGAGGGTCGGGTAATCGGACGAGCAGCCGGCCGGAAAGGCCATATTGATTGGTGCGCCAGGCGCCCACCCAGTTCGCGTGCTGGAACGTGATCGGAACGAAAGCTCGAAACCAGACGAGATCGGCGGTCTTCACTGCCCAGTAACCAACGACCAAGACGAACACAAACCGCACCAGCCGCCTGCCCCACTTGCGAGCGCTTTCTCGCATGGCACGTCCTCCAACCCTGTCCACATTTTCCGTGAGCGCGGACATCAAACCCTGCCTTCGTGAACCAAATCGAAGACTCCAGCGTTACCAATTGTAATGGCATTGCAGCCGGCCTGGGCCTGTGGCACGATCGCGAGACTCCCAGCGATGAAATTCCCACGGCAACAAAGGTTAACCCGACGATGGCAGGTCTCTTCGACGAACTAAGCCGCCATGGAATCATGGCGGTGATCGGGGCGATCGGTGGCGGCATCTTGACATGGTTCGCCGCGCGTTGGAAGCGGCGAAAAGAGCGGCTCAGCATCCTGCGCGGCGACGCCCGCGACACCATCGTGATCCAACAACACTTCGTCGGCGGGGCGGAAGCTCCGGGTGCTGGTGGTAAGAAGGTGCCGAGCACGCTTCGCGTCCGCACTCTGGGACAGGCCGAACTTTCTCGAGTCGTTCCCAACGGACATCTGGCGGCCGAGCTGTCCCGCCGAGCGTTCCGGGTCACGCCGAAGGATACGCTCATCTCGATGCACGGGGCGGAAGGCTCGTTCCTGCTCGAGACGCTGACCAATTTTGTCTGCGACCGGGTCGCCAATGCGCCGTTCGAGCACGATCTGTACGCGATGGCTCCCTGCTGCGAGCCCGCAGGGATGGCGGTTCATCAACCGATCTCAATTCTGCTGATTCCGGTTTCCAGTTTGGCTCTGTTCGAGGACTGGGCCGATTGCCGCAACGTTCAAGTCGAGCACGGCACGACAGGAATGCGGATCCTGACGCTGGTGGAGCTTGCGCGTCGCTTTCGCACTGAACAGGAAAGGCTGGCCAAATTGCGACGCGAGGGCAAACGCACGCTGTATGAGGAGACGATCTACGTCCTCGACCTGGCCTTAGACCAACGCACGGGCCCCATTCCCCTCAAGAGCATTCCCTGGGGCCGGTTTGAAGACATCCTCAAGCAGTTGAATCTCGAATGACAGGGTGGCTTACGCGACAGCCGTAACTCACCGCTTGGCCCTCCAGCACGCGCCGACTCCGAGCGAAGCCGAAGCAAGCAACAGCGATCCCAAACAGACCCGTTTGAGAGTGCTGCGGTCTACGGTGTCGAAGTTCGAACTCTCCCACCAGTAGACGGCCAATGCCTGAAGGGATCCGGCGGCCAGCATCCACAGTTTGGGATGACGCAGCCTCTCGGGACACTCGACGAGGCGGAGGTACAAAACACCAACTCCGACGACGGAAAGCCCGATCAAAAGGAGGAACGCGATGCCCGGCCCCACGTCCGCGTATTCGGCGATGATCATCCGACGCGCTCCCCGGCAAACTCGTTGGTCGTCTCAGTCCAGGATCGCCGTTCCAAGCAGAGCGGCCCACACCCAAGGACCGTAGTGCGCGGTTCCTCTCTGCCAACCTTTGGCAAATTCTTCAGGCTCGCGCAAGGCCTGGCCCACGTGAGCGAGGCCGCTCTGGAGTTGTTCACGCATCGCTGGCTCCTTACCGATTGACGATTCTCAACCCGCCCAAGGGAGAACCGCAGAGCGTCAGCTCGATTAACGGCCAATGTCGAAGATCCAGAGGCCGGTCAAGTCAGCGATCAAACTGCCGTCCAATCCTGGAATTCCCGGAAGTCCAGGGCGTTGTTCCGCGCCACTTCCCTTGCCCACTGGGTCCGATCGGCGCATGATTTGCGAACGGTCAACCGAGCACTCGGCTACCAGGTGTTTCGCGGGCGTGCCACGGCACTCTAGAAATGGAGCAAGCGCCCTATGCGTCCTTTTGAGACTTCTTGCGGCGGCCTGTGGGCGGCAGGTGCGCTGGCGTTTGCGTTGAGCGGTTGCGGCTCATCGACCGCGGGGACACAAAACGCCCCGCCGCCGCCAGTCACGGTCGCTTACCCAATCGAAAAAGAGACGACCACCTTCGAGGACTACACGGGGCGCACGGCGGCCATCGACTCGGTGCAGGTCACGGCGCGCGTCACCGGCTACCTCGATAAGATTCTCTTTCGCGAAGGGGATGAGATCAAAGAGGGAACCGTCCTCTATCAGATCGACCCGCGGCCCTACAAAGCGGCGTATGACCAGGCGAAGGCGCAGGTTGCGCAGAATCAAGCTGCTTTCAAGCTGGCCGAAGCCAATCGTGTGCGATACGAGGAACTCTACTCAAAGAAAGTCGCGACCGCGCAAGATGTGGAAACGTACCGCTCTCAGGAGGCGCAAGCTGCCGCCACGCTTGCCGCTTCCAAGGCAAATCTCGAAACGGCCGGGTTGAACCTCGGTTGGACGAAAGTGACGGCACCGGTCGCTGGAAGACTCGGCCAGACGCTCGTCTCGCGCGGCAACCTCGTGACGGCTGATCGGACCGAGCTAACGACGATCGTCTCGCTCGATCCAATGTACGTCTTTTTCGACGCCGACGAAGCGACCTTCGAGCGGATTCAGCAGTTGATCCGCGAAGGAAAACTCAAATCGCTCTTGCCCCAGGAGATCGCGGGTCTGATGCCTCCCGACAAAAACGCCCCTGCGAAAGGAAGCGGTCCGTTGGCGATCGCCACCGACCTGTTGACGCACCACGCCGATCATTTGCGAAAGGTCTATCTCGGCCTGGCGAGTGAATCGGGATACCCGCACGTCGCCTACATCGATTTCGTCAACAATCAAATCACTCTCGCGACGGCGACGCTGCAGGTGCGGGCCGTCTTTTGGAACCAACAGTCCGCCGTCGGCCCACGGGTTTTCAATCCGGGGATGTTCGTCCGCGTCCGTGTTCCCACGAGCCCGACCTTCCGGGCGCTTCTGGTCAGCCAAGAGGCGATCCAAACCAACCTGAGCCTGAAGTACGTCGACGTGCTCGACGATCAGGACAAGATCGTTCGCCGCGATGTGACGCTCGGAGGCCTCCAAGACAAGCTGCAAGTCATCACGAGCGGGCTGAAGCCGAAGGAACGCGTCGTGATCAGCGGGCTCCAACACGTGAAGCCGGGGGGCAAGGTGACGCCCAACCTGATCCCGATGCCTGTCGAGACCGAGAGCGCACAGTCGCCGACGTCCTCTCCGCAGGTCAAAGCGCAAGAGGCCGCGAACAAGTCCGGGGCCCAATAGGACAAGAGAGCGCATGCTCGCCCGTTTCTTCATCGATCGTCCGATTTTCGCCTGGGTCCTCTCGCTGGTGATCATCCTGGTCGGCGGGGTGGCGGCGTTCACGCTTCCGGTCGATATGTACCCCGAGATCACGCCGCCCACGGTGCA
>DASZIA010000223.1:0-4288 GCA_035949535.1 Planctomycetaceae bacterium
CGCTCGCCGTTGCGGTGCCGATAATTCACGACCTCGCAGACCCAGACGCGGCCGCGATGATCGACGTCGATATTCGTGGGGCTGAGCATCATCGGCTCGGAGGCGAATAGGGTCGCCTCCAATCCGGGTGCCACATCCAGACCCGCAAGTGCTTGCGACGGTGGATGCTCATCCTGCGCGCGGGCGGACGAAGTATAGAGCACGAGCAGTGCAAATACCGCGCAGCACGCACCGGCGCCCCTCACCCCCAGCCCCTCTCCCGCGAGGGGAGAGGGGAGAGGGTTTGCGCGCGACGCCTTTGTGTGCAAGCGGTGCCTAAACTGATACTCTTCCCCCCTCTCCCCTTGCGGGAGAGGGGCCGGGGGTGAGGGGGCCAGTTCGCGTAGGCAGTCCACTTCCCCGCTTGTGCAAAGCACCCTGGGGCTCGCGCCCCAGGCTCGCCGGGTCGATTCTTCCGTCCCTGTCACGAGCCGCTCTCCGCGCGCCATTGATCCAAAAGCGCCTGAATGCGGGCGGGATTAAAATCGGCAGGCTGTGGTTTGTCCTGGTTGGCCTCGAGCTCTTTGACGGTGAGCGGACGCGAGGGGACTCCGTCGGACGGGACCTCAACGTGGGCCACCCAGACAATGGCGTTCAGCACCAGCTTGCGGAAGTTGTCGTTGCCCCAATTCCAGTGCACGTGTCCGCCGGTGATGCCGAAGCCGCGACCCCCGTCCGGTCGCTCGCGGGCCCAGGCCATCGTTTGCGGCTCGCCCTTGGCGATCGCCGCACGAACCGCGGGATTGCCGCTATGCGTTCCGTCCGGACGACTGAGGCTGCTCTTGGGAGGCAAGTCAGTGAGAATCGGCGTCACGTCCGCTTGGGGCAGGAAACGCATGTGGTAGTACCACTCGTCATTGATCGTGAACGGGTGGACGCCGCGAGTGGTCGGGTGTTGCGGCAAGTGTTTGTAGGTGGCGGTCCAATGCGGGTTCACCGACCAGTTCGGCGAAAAGTATCCGCCGGTCCATTCCTCCATCGCCTCTCCCGCCCCGCCGTTGGGCACTTCGACCGCGTAATGAACGCAAACCAGCCCGACCCCGCGCTTCATCAATTTGTCGAACTCGGCGAGATGCGCGACGAGCGGATGACCGCCGCCACCGTCGGCGTACACCACGACGCAGTCGGCGTCACCCAAAATGCTGGCGTCTTTGGGCCAACCGTTTTCGACGACGACCGCGTGCACCGAGGGCACGTTCTCGTTGAGGGCCTTCGCCAATAGCAAACAACCGGCCCGGTGTTCGTGCGCGGCATAGCCATGGCTCGGCTTGCCCGCGATGAACACGATTTTCTTCTGGCCCGGACTCTTCGGCTGCTCTGCGCCCTTCGGCTCGGAGGAGGTCAGCCCCTCCGGAAGAAGCTCCCGGTATTTGATGTTTCGGAACTGCACCTTCATCGGCGGGCCAGCGTGGAGCTGCAGCGCGAGAATCCCTTCCGACCTGCGCATCTTGACGTCTTCGTCGTCGCAAACGGCGGTGAGGATTCCGTTGATGCGTTGCTCAAAGTGGAAGCCGCGAGCCGAGATCTCGTAAGTGTTCCAATCGTCCTTCTTGATATGCGATTGGATGTCTTTGCCATCGCCGACGCTGCCGACGATTTTCGGCTTGTGGTCGCTTTGAATGATCGTTTTCTGTCCGCGTGCGGCGAGCATTGCGCGGAACCCCTCGCCGTAGATCGAGCCCGTATAAGTGTCACCAGCATCAATGTCGGCCTGGTAGCCGAAAACGACCCACTTCTTGTCGGGTGATTCCCAGCTGCGGTATTGCACTCCCGAATTGGGTTGGAACCCGCGGCCCGGAGTCAGCCCGGAGCGGATCTTGTATTCGACGGACAGCTCGAAGTCCTTGGTGTTGAAGCCTTCCTTGAGCAGGAACGTGTTCCCCCGGGCCGGGTGTTCGGCCGTCGTTTCGCCGGTGATGGTGCCGTCCTCGACACGCCAGAACTCGGGGTTGCCGGTCCAGCCTTTGAGCGAGTTGCCGTCAAAGAGTGACTGCCACTTAGGCTCCGCGGAGACCGCTCGTTGCGGGTCCGCCAGGCAAGCGGCTGCGGCAAACGTCAAACCTACCAAGAGAAGGCGGGCAGAGAGGCGATTCAGGCTGGGAAGCATTTTCTTCTCTCTTCGACGAAGGAGGGAGGGCAATGCGGCGACGGACAAGTCGGTCGGGTTAATCAAGACTGTGCACGCTGGATTTGGCACCGGACGTGCAAAATCCGCGAACGACGCTGGCTCCCATTGTGGTGCGGCGGACGAATAAAGTCCAAGCAGCAGCGACTGGTCTTTCAGTTCCTGGGCGGAGGGCGAACAGTTTGGTTTGGAGCAAACCAGGCTGCGAAGTGTTCAACTCCAGCGGCTCCGCTTTTCCAATTCACCGGAGCGTCCGTCTACCGGCAGTCGGTAACGGCACAGGAAGTGCGACTCTCTTAGGGATGGTGGATTGCGCGCGGACAGGACGACGTTGCCGCGCCGAACGGGCCGCACTGGTCGCTATCGGTCCGTCACCTCCTCCCCTGATGGTCGAGTCAACCCTGCCTCGTCGATTGGGCGATTTGTCATTCACACAAAAAAGACCAAAAGAACAGTCGTGACGAACGACCCTTCGCCCTTCGGCGCTACGCCGGACCACGGGAACGAGGAACTGGAAGCCTCCCGAAGGGAGCTGCAATCGCTCAACGAGGAGTTGACGGTTGTCAATCAGCGACTCGAGGTTAAGGTCCGCGAACTCGAAGCAGCCATCACCGAACGGACGCAGTTCGAGCGCGAGCTCGACAAGGCCCGCCGCGAAGCCGACTCGGCCAACCGCTCCAAGAGCGAGTTCGTGGCTAATATGAGCCACGAGATCCGTACGCCGATGACCGCCATTCTCGGTTACGCCGACGTGCTGGCTGCGCACCTGCTCGATGAGGACGACCTGCACTGCGTGGAAACGATTCGACGCAACGGCCGATTCCTGCTCGAGATCATCAACGACATCTTGGATCTGTCGAAGATCGAGGCCGGCCGTCTCGACATGAATCTCGAACCGATTCGGATCGACTCGCTGGTCAACGATATCCTGGCGATGATGCGGCTGCGCGCGGTCGAAAAAGGATTGAAGCTCGACGCAGAGTTCGCCGGCCGCATTCCCGAGACGATCGAGAGCGACCCCCGCCGCGTGCGGCAAATTCTCATCAACTTGATTGGCAATGCGATCAAATTCACCGATCGCGGCAGCGTGCGGCTGCGGATTACCTTCGACGAGAGCCGATCGCAGATTGTGTTTGAAGTCGCCGACACCGGGATCGGCATCAGCGAAGAACTGCAGGGCCGGCTCTTCCGTCCGTTCACGCAGGCCGACGCTTCTGTGACGCGTCACTACGAAGGGACGGGGCTGGGACTGGCGATTACCCGCCGCCTCGCGGAGATGCTGGGCGGACAAGTCTCCGTTGAGAGCCGGCTCCAAAAGGGCAGCACGTTCCGCGTGACGCTCAGCACCGGGTCGCTCGAGGGCGTGCGGCTGGTCGAACCGCGCCTGGTCGAGGAAACGTCGAGCGTCGCACCGGGAGTGCCGAACCTCCGAGATTGCCGCGTGCTCGTGGTCGACGACCGCAGCGAGATCCGCTTCTTGGCCAAGCAATTCATCGAAAAAAGCGGGGCGACCGTCGAAGTGGCCGTCGACGGAGACGACGCGATCCGCGCCATCGAGCGTTCTGAGTGCCGCGACGAACCGTTCGACGTGGTGCTGCTTGATATGCAGATGCCCGTCAAAGACGGCTACACGACGGCCCGCGAACTGCGAGCCCGCGGGTTTAAGCAACCGATCATCGCCGTCACGGCACATGCCATGCAGGGGGACCGAAAGCGCTGCCTCGAAGTTGGCTGCAACGATTACACGCCTAAGCCGCTCGAGCCGAGGCGGCTCTTGGAACTGATCTCTCAGTATTGTCGCAAGCCCGCCAAGCGGGGAGCCGCAAGCGAGACGGAGCCTTTCATGTGCGAGAGAACCTGCGACCTTCGACCGAATCGCTGCTCCGGCGCGCAAACCGATGAAGGCCCCGGTGCCAACGCCGCGGCGACCCGTCGTCGCGTGCTTCTGGTCGACGACAGCGCCGACGCCTGCCTCGCGCAAAGCATGCTGCTGAAAATGCGAGGCTACGAGGTGCAGACGGTCACTTCGGGCCGTGAGGCGCTGGCCGTTTATGAGCGATTCAAGCCCGAGATTGTTCTGATGGACCTGGGCATGCCGGAGATGTCGGGCTTCGACGTCGTGCG
>DASZIA010000224.1:0-29059 GCA_035949535.1 Planctomycetaceae bacterium
GGGCTCGAAACTACCCACGCAAGAAGCGGGAAAAACCTCCCGGACCACCGAATATCAAACCGGCGACTGCCCAGGAACAGAAGCGAGCGAAACGACTTCAATCAAAAACAACCGCCGTCATGTGAACGGCGTAGGGTGCCATGCCCACGGCTTGGCGTGGGCATGGCTTACCGTCGATCACGCCACCAAGAAAAGCGATCGAGCATCCACGCCAGGTGCCTGAGTTCGTCGCATGCTCACGCAAGGCGTGAGGGCCACGACCACGCACCCAAGCTTACCCCTCACCCCCGGCCCCTCTCCCGCAAGGGGCGAGGGGGGAAGAATTGGGGCGGACGCCGCGCGCCCACGACATGAGCATCGCGTAACCCAGGACAGCCAGGCTGACGACGATGGCGGCCGCGGCCGCCATTTTGCCGAGCTGGGCATAGCCCCAGAAGCGGGGGAGCTGGCTGTCTAGAACCGGCGGAGATGCACGAAGGCGGCGAGGCTCAGCCAGCCGGAGGCGACCGCTTGGGCGGCCAGGCCTTGGAGGTGAATCACCCGCTGGAATCGGCCCCCGGGCAAGCTGGCGGCCACTCGGTGGAGTCGCACGAGAACGCCTAGGGACGCAGTTGGCCCTGGCCTGCTTCGCTGTTCTTCTGGGGAGCCAGCAATCACGTATCGACGTTGAACAGCTTCACAGCCAGATCCTCGTCACCATGGACCGCGTGCACGTACATGTACGTGGTTGAGAGCTTCGCGTGGCCGGCGGCGTCTCGAACTTCCGTGATCGTTCGCCCTCCTGCCAGGGCGTGTGAGCAGAACGAGTGACGCCCCTTCTGGATGCTCAGCCGCTTCACGCGCTCTTTGCCAAGAACCTTGATGGCCACGGCCCAACGATGCTGGAGATTGCGCGCCGAGAGCTTTTTGCCGCGCGTGTCTTTGTGCTGACTGCAAACAAGCGGATCAGACGCCTGCGCACCCACCCCGATCCGCTCGCGCTTCCACGCTTCAATGTCCGTCAAGGTCTCTCTGTCCCACCAAAGCGGCACGGTGCGGGGCCGCCACCTCTTGGCCGGCGACTCGGGAAGCAGGATCCGCGGGTGGGGGCCGCTTGTCTGAACGTCGCCCAGACGCAGGCCGGAGATCTCCGACACGCGTAAGCCACAGCAGGCCGAGAGGCGAAACACGATCAGATTTTGCCGGGTGTTTACCGATCGCCGCCTGCGCTTCAAGTCGGCGATCACTCGTACGATTTCGCAACGAGTTAAAATCCGCGTCCTATCCAACGTCCGCATCGAAATCTTCATCCTCGATCACTTTGCGAAAGTGTGGTGCAGGTTGCCGGGACCGGGCCCGGAAAGAATCGACGAGCAAATCGAATGCAGCGGTGCCGCGCGTACCAGGTGCGCTTCACGCGGTCGGGAGAGTGCCTTCGTTTCCGCTTCCCGTCCGGCATGGCATTTCCTCTGCGCCGACCCGAGGTATCAGAGGCGACTCTGAGAACGCTCCAACGCGTGCCGGCCAAAGCAGGGGGCGTGCCGCTCGAGGGGCGGAGGCGCCCGATTGTGCGTAAATGCGCCGGCAGATTTGCCTTACTGCAAAGCGCTCAATTCCCAACGCTGTCGGGTACGATGGGAATCGCGCTCAGTTTTTGAGCCGGGCGCGCGAAACTTGACGAGGAAAGTCACGGGATGTTGTTTGGCGGTCGTGGAGTTATCTGGCGCACTGCGGCTCCGACCCTGGCGCTGAGCGTGCTCTTGTTGGCGACCGTTGCCGTGGCCGCCTTGGCGCTGCGCCGCATGCAGTTCGAGGCCGATCGAGTGATCGACCAGGCCCTGGCGGCCACCGAGGCGGCCGAACATATCGAGCACGTCTTCGAGGATTGCCGAGAGCGCCTGACCGACTATGCGGCCACGGGTCAGTTGAGCGAGGTCGAAAAAGCGCGTGGATTGGAAAAAGAGAGCAGCGACGACCTCGTCCAAATCAATGCTCTTGTGATCCCGGATCGTGGCCACCTCCTAATCGCGGAGATGGAACGCTTTACGATGGTCCTGCGGCAGGAGCTGAATCAGATCCGCCCGCCGGCGACTCTGGAAGCCCGCGAAGCCGCCGTCCGTCGAGTGCTCGGCACCGTGCTCGATTCCCAACTTCTGTCGCGCGCCCGGGAAGAACGCGAGTTGTGCGTCGAAAATCTGCACGCGGCCCGGGCACGGGGACTCGAGGTAACGCGGCGTGCCGACTGGGCCCTGCTTGCCTTGGGCGTGGGTGGTACGCTTGGCGGAATACTTGCCGGATTCGCGCTTGCCCGTAGCCTGCGCCGTCAGCTGATTGAGTTGAGCGTTCCGATCCGCAGCGCAATGGGTTCGCTCAATGAGGTCGTCGGCCCCGTGCAGGTTTTCTCCACCGACAACTTTGCGGGACTCGACGCGACGCTTGGCAGTCTTGCCAAGCGCGTCGCCCAGGTCGTGGAGCGATTGCAGTCGGCCGAAAGGGAGCGGCTTCGCAACGATCAGATGGCCGCGTTGGGGCAGTTGGCCGCGGGACTGGCGCACGAGCTGCGAAATCCGCTGACGGCAATGAAAACCATCGTCGATGCGGCGCGGCGTGAGCCGGTGAGGGACGGCCTGAACGCCCGCGACCTGGCCGTGCTCGATGAAGAGATTCAGCGATTGAATCGGTCGTTGCAGTCCTTTCTGGACTACGCCCGCCCGCCGGCGACTAGCAAGCGACTGGTCGACCTGCGGACGATTGCCGAGAAGACACGGCAGCTTCTCGCCGGCCGTGCGGAGCAACAGTCGATCTGTGTTTGCATCGAACAGCCAGAACACCCGGTCGAGGGGCGGGCCGATCCGGAGCAGTTACACCAGGTGCTGTTGAATTTGCTGCTCAACGCCTTCGACGCCATTGGACGCGACGGCCAGGTGACAATTCGCATTGCCGAGAACGCCCAGGGCTTCGCCGTTATCACGGTGACGGACAGCGGACCGGGCATTCCGCAAACCGTGCGGGACCGCGTTTTCGAGCCGTTCGTGAGCACCAAGGAATCGGGGACCGGATTGGGGCTGACAATCTGCCGCCGGATTGTTGAAGATCATGGTGGCCGAATCGAAGCGGCGGATGGCCGCGCCGGAGGGGCGATCTTCACGATTAAGCTCCCGATTACTGGCAGGCTCTCGACTGCTGACGATCTCGCGATGAGTGGCACGCCGCCGACGAGTGGACCAACCGATGCCGACCCTCTTGGTCGTTGATGACGAGCGAAACGTCTTATATGCCCTGGAAAAGGGGCTGCGCGCCGACGGGTTGCGAATTGTGACGGCACAGACCGGCAAAGCCGGCGTCGACACGGCCTGCCGCGAAAAACCCGACGCCGTCCTCCTCGACGTGCGGCTTCCCGATCTTTCGGGACTCGACGTGCTCAAAGAACTGCGTCACGCGGATCCCAAGCTCCCGGTGATCGTCATGACCACTCACGGCACCGCGGAAACTGCGATCGAAGCGATGCAGCGCGGGGCGTTTGACTATCTGCTCAAACCGTGGGATTTGGACGAATTGACCGGCCTCGTCAACAAGGCGCTCGAAGCTGGCCGGCTCGCCCATGTGCGCGCCGTGATTGAACCCGAATCGGAGAGCGACGACCGCGTCGACCACGTCATCGGCCGATCTCCGGCGATGCAAGCCATCTTTAAAGAGGTTGGTCGGATTGCGGCACAAGATGTGACCGTGCTGATCCTCGGCGAGAGTGGCACCGGCAAGGAGCTGATCGCACGGGCCATCTACGACCACAGCCGGCGGAGCGACCAGGCGTTTCTGGCGATCAATTGCGCGGCGATTCCCGAAACGCTGCTCGAGAGCGAGCTGTTCGGCCATGAAAAAGGAGCGTTCACGGGAGCCGACCGGGTGCGCATCGGCAAGTTCGAGCAAGCCCACCACGGGACGCTGTTTCTCGACGAGATCGGCGACGCCGCTCCGGCCACGCAGGCCAAGATTTTGCGAGTGCTGCAGGATGGAAAGTTCGAGCGCGTCGGCGGCAACGAGACGATTCACGTCGATGTGCGGATCCTTGCCGCGACTAGCAAGAATCTCGAGCAGGCAATGCAGCGCAGGGAATTCCGCCCCGACCTCTTCTTTCGGCTGAACACATTCACGCTGACGCTCCCGCCCTTGCGCGAGCGGCTGGACGACATTCCGCACCTGGCCGAACATTTCCTGAAGCGGTTCCGTCGAGAATTGGCTGTCACCGTGCGCGGAATTTCTCCCGAAGCGCTCGAATCGCTTGGGCGGCACGCCTGGCCAGGAAACGTGCGCGAGCTGGAAAGTGCCATCAAGTTTGCTCTCGTGCACACCCTGGGCGAGATCGTGACGCCGCAAGGTCTACCGGCCAGCGTGCGTGGCCAATCGCGCGACGCCCCCAGCCGATCACCCGAGGCGGAGCACAAAGAGCTGTCCGACGTGCGGCAGCTCGTGCAGACTCTGCTCGCTCAGGGAGCCGTTAATCTGAGCGACAAGCTGCACGCGGCCGTCGATCGCGTTCTGATCGAGCAAGTCCTGGCATCCGTGGGAGGACACCAGTCGAGAGCCGCCGAGATTCTTGGGCTCTCCCGCAACACTTTGCGGACCCGCTTGCAAGAACTCGGGCTGACAGTCTCCAAAGTCCTGCACGAGGACCACGACGCGCCGTCATGAAGCGTGATCGGCCTCAAATCGCGATCCGGCCGATCACACCGCCCAATCCACTCGGCGCCATCGATCTCGATCGCAGTTCGATCTTGGCCGTCTAACCGGCTTGTTGGCGGAGATGAAGCGCCGCGGCGCGGACGTGAAGGCGATCTCTGTCGGCCCCTGCAACCACTGGGAATCCGCGCTTCGCGCCATTCCGCGGGCCATTCAGTGGTTCAACGAACCGGGCAGCACCGAATCGCCCCGCTGACGTCTGGGTCAATGAAGGAAAACCGGCCGCGCCCGCTGTGGGGCGCGGCACGGTCGATTCCATGGACAAAGCGGAATCACTTGGTTGCGCCGGCGTACTTCGCCGGCTCGGCTTTCGCCTTCTTGGCACAGTCGTCGCAGCAAACGACGATCTCTTTGCCGCCGACTTTCACCTTGATTCCGTCGTCCTTGATGTCCCAATCGCACACCGGACACTTCTTGGTCTTCATGAGGAATTCCTCAACAGTCGAGTGATCGAGGGTCTCGCCGCGACCTTCGCGGGTCGTTCTCATGAAGAGATGCTAGTGGACGCGCTGATTTCTGACTTTCAAATTCTTGCTCATTTCTGGCAGCGCACGGCTTCCGTTTCCGTTGGGGAAATCTGACGGCGCACCGCCGAACTCGCAGCGGAAAACGGTGCAGAGCCGTTGCGTCGGCCGACACTGATTCCGGCGGCTGGAATGCGGCTCGTTCGAGCCGCATCACCAGTCCGCGGTGCGTCAAGAAGAGGTCTTCGCTGCGTCCCCGCAGTTGCGATCGCAGGCCGGGCGGAAAAAAGGACCCGGTCGGGCGATCAGGAGGCGGTCACCCTCGTCACTGCATACTCGCCGGGAGTTGAATCTGACTCCTTGCCGCCGACCGGCAAGTTGAACTCGTGATCGGTCTTTCCGGGATCCTGCACGTCGATCACAAATGTCGGGTCGTTCTGATTCTTGACGGGATCGTTGTAAAGGTTTTTCAAACCGTCGGGGCCGACGAATTGCTGGACCGCTTCTTCACCGGGCGCAAGGCGTCCAGCCCCTTTCGTGACTTGGTGGAGCACCGCGAAGGTCACCACCCACTTCCCCGTTGGAACGCCCCCGGCGAAGTCAAACGCTCCGTTTTCGTCGCACATCGTGTAGTATTTCGGCGGCAGCCGGCCGAGTTTCTCGAGTTTTGCGGGATTGTGCAGGACGACGAACATGGTCGCGTCTTTTTCTGGAGGCGAATTGTCGATCGACACTCGGCCCGCAAACTTAGCCGTAGGTCCCCGCTTGGGTACTGGATTGTTCGTGTAAAACGCATCGAGTCGCTGCTTTTCGGACTTTTCCCCGCTGCATCCCGGCAGGGCAGCCGCCGCGATCAACGCGAGCACAAAAAAGCCGAGCGAAACTTGTGGCGCGCGGCGCGCGACCGAACACATAGGTCTTTCCTCTCTCAAAAGGCATGAGGCACAGAATTGGCCCCAGCCGGACGAAGGTTCCGGCTGGGGCCGCATCGATGAGAAGCCAATTCGCCGCAACCCCGACGGGGCTGCAACTTTGGGACTTCAAGCAGCGTTAGAAGCTGCCGTCGGTGACAGGGGCGTGGCCTCGATAGGTTTGCATTCGGCACAACACGGTCAGACTGGTGTTCTCGCTGATCATGTGGGCCGAGCCGTCGCACATACAGATGCCAACCGATCCCGGATGGAAGCTGTACCAATTGGCAGACCAGACATTGGCACAGTTGAGGAAACAGACAGGATCGCCTTTCACGTAAGTGCCAGTCTTCCAACCGTACCCCGAGTATTGCGACCCAGAGTAAAGCGTGAACACATTATTTTCGCAGGACCAGCATCCGCCCCAGTTGTATTGAAGCGCCGCGACGCTTGCATTCGCGGAGCCCCAGCCACCGGGATTCACCCCTGGCGCTTGTCTGGGAAAGCGGAAATCGCCGGGGGCAGGTGGGCACGAGACAACAGGCGACTTGACGCCGCGATGCCAAAAGTCGGGACGGCCTGCCAGCTCGACATACAAGGTCGTGGTCGACGTGCCGTCGGTGATCTGATCGATCGAAACGCCTTGTCTGAGCAGGGTGATCACGCCTTCGCGACTGAGCTCAGGTTGGCAATTGTTGGAATACAAGTAGAAGCACCCCAATGGCGTCGCGTCGTTGTAGCCGCCTGACGCTGCGTAGTCCGAGGCCCCAGCCAGCACCGGGATGAAGGTGTTCGTCCCACCGGGAGAGGGGATGGCAAAGTAACCCGGGTCGGCAACCGACATATTTTCGACAAACGGATTGTTGGTGCGAGGAGCGGACGGACAAACGTAAGCCGGGATCACCTGCGCTCCGGCACGCGTGTTGGCACAGGGATCTTTGCAAGGATTCGTGATGTTCTTTTGCAAGTAGGGAGGGATCGTAATCGGCGGCTTGGCACAGGTGTAGAGGCACGACCATTTGCCCAACGGGCACGGATGCTCGCAATCGGGCGCCAACATCGGGCCGTTGAAACAGATCTTGTTGTAGACGGTCGTGGCCTCCATGAAGGGCAGCAACTTCTCCAAAGCATAATGCCAGTTCTCACAGCCGACGCAGGCGGTCGGGCAACAGGGGCCCGGGGGCCCGGCTTGGCCGTACGAGAAGGTCATTGCCGGAGTGAACACCTTGTTGATGTCGTGATAATTGTGCTCTCCCAAAGCAATTTGCTTCAGGTTGTTGCGGCACTGCGAGCGTCGAGCCGCTTCGCGAGCTGCCTGGACAGCTGGCAATAAAAGCGCAATTAGAACCGCGATGATGGCGATCACCACCAGCAGTTCAATCAGTGTGAATCCCGATTTTCTCAGTCTTTGCATGGAAACAGTCCCCTTAATTCGAGACAGACCCTACGGACAATCGCGCTGGCAATAAACCAGCGCAAACCTACGCAAGCAATTGAGTTCAGATCCGATCTGCGATTCAGATGAGAACCCATGGAAATTTGTTGGTCAATGTGAAAGCACCTAGGAAAGTACTCGAATCATAAAAAAATTGGCACTTTTTTGGTAAATTGTGAGGTGCATCACAAACTGGCAGAAAATTTTCCGGCCAGCGGCTGTCCATCCACTAAATGTGCTCTTTTCAGCAGGAAACACTTCAACCGAAGGCAGGAATGCCATAAAATAAGCATCTGAGTGCCATTTTTTACGCAGTTTGCGGGCTGGGATTCGGAGCAGTCGGAGCAAACCCTCAAAGAGACCAGGCGAACAGCCAACGCAACTGGGCCGTACAGCGCTGGTTTTTTCGCGGGGTTTTAGCCGCGCTTGCTAGCGGCGCAGAAGTCGAGGTGGCAAAAAAGGAAATGCCAGCCGCGGGGTGCGATCAGACCTTTAGATTCTTGCTGATCTCGGAGAGGGTGTGGCGTCTCTTTGCCTTCCGGAAATTGGACGGCGTGAACCCAAATTCGCGGCGAAAAGCGTCGGTGAAGTGACTGTGGCTGGAGAAGTTCAGCTCGAGAGCCAGCGCCGTGAGGTCCCGGGCACCCGCCTCGAGCCGGTCGAGCGCCGTGCGGAGCCGCAGTCGACTCAAATAGCGGTGGACCGGCACACCGGTCTGCGTCTGAAAGACTCGCGCCAGGTGAAACGGGGACGCTTCGAGGGCCCGCGCAATTTCCTCCAGCGTGATCCGTTCGCCTAGTCGCTTGGCGAGCAAACTTTTTACTGCCTCGGCTAGCTCGGCGTGTTCCACCTCGGTTTCGATTCGGCGTTTCTTACCTGGGACTCCGTCTCGGGCAAAGGCAGCCTCGAGCACATCGGCAACGAGCTGCAGAGCCGTTTCGTCGGCCCACAAGGGTTCGAGCGGCTGAAATGCGACTCCTTCGAGCCGCGTCACCAGTTCACGGTGCCTTAAGAAAACGCTTTTGACGCACGGTCCCGTGACGAATGGAAACGGTCGTTCTGGGCGATCGTCAAACGTGGAGTCTAGTTCGCGGATGATGTCCGCCAGCACCGATGGCGCCGGAACCAAGACGGTCCCGCGGTCGCCGCAATCGGCTGGGTGACTCACCCGATAGGTCGAACCCTTGGAAAAGAAGACAGCCTGATTGACGTCGGCGGTCACGCTTCGGCGACCAAAATGCTTGCAGAACGCGCCGGAACGCATCAGGACGATGTTGTCGCTTTCCGAGTACTCCTCCGGAGTCGGGCCGCCGCGACAGGCCCGGCAGACGTAGTCGCGCACGCCGACCAGGCAGTTTTCGTGGAGCGTACGGAATTGGAGCGGAAGTTCGTCGGAGCACGACATAAGCCCATCCTACGAGTTCCGTAGGGACGAATCAAAAGTCATCGCATCGCGCCTCGTCAAGTGCGGAGAGTGCGAGCTCTTTCTGACTGCGATCGGCCGAAATTCTGATTCCCGCGAATTCTTCCACAAATTCAGCGTTGCGCCGCATGCCTTGTCACGCCCTCTTCGTGACGTTTTGAAAAAGTGCCGCCGGCGGCCGCGGCGGCGAGTTAATCCAGAGCCGGTGCCGGCGACGACGTTCGTCGCAGGCGCGCCTGCGTTGGCGCGCGCTCGGCACCCGCATCGCTCATCAAGGAGAGGTCGGCCATGTCTACAAAGTGGCGCATGTTGACGAACTGGAAGAGGGGAATTTCGCGCGTCGGGCCAACGGCGGCCGTGCTGCTGGCGGCGGGCCTCTGGCTCGCCGCGGGAAGAGAGGCGCGGGCAGCCGGCCTCTTGATCTCCGATGGCGGATTGGGAGGCACGCTCGACATCGACGAGCACACCGTGCGCGTCACGATCAACAACGGCATCGCGGTCACGGAAGTGACCCAGGTGTTTCACAACACAGAGAACCGACAGGTCGAAGCCCTGTACCTCTTTCCTGTTCCCAAGGGCGCCTCTGTCGCCAATTTCAGCATGTGGATCGGGGGCAAAGAAATGATCGGCGAAGTGGTCGAGAAGCAGCGAGCGCGGCAAATCTACGACAGTTACAAACGAATCCGCCGCGACCCCGGTCTTTTGGAGCAGGTCGACTATAAGAACTTCGAGATGCGGATCTTTCCGATTGCCGCCGGAGCGCAACAAAAGGTCCAAATCACCTACTACCAGGAACTCGACTTCGATCACGATTGGGCTACGTACGTCTATCCGCTGGCAACGGCCCCCCGCCCCGGACTGGGCGCTCGGACCAAGGGCAAATTTGGGCTGTCGCTGCACGTCAAATCCGAGGTGCCCATCGTCGGCTTGGAGAGCCCGAGTCATAAAGAGCAGTTCGTCGTAGTGAAGCACGCCGACAACTATCGCGAAGCAAGCCTCGAGACGACCGGCGGCGATCTCAACCGCGATCTGGTGTTGGCCTACCACGTTTCGCGGCCGCACACGGGAATCGACGTGATCACATCCAAACCGGCCGCCGAAGACGGCTACTTCCTGTTGACGATGACGCCGGGCAAGGAACTCGAGGCGGCCCAGCACGGGATGGACTACGTGTTCCTGCTGGATATTTCCGGCAGCATGCGGGACGACAGCAAACTGGCGTTGTCGCGCGATTCCATTGATGCCTTCATCCGCGAACTGGGAACCGACGACCGCTTCGAGTTGATTACCTTCAACGTCGCGCCCGAGGCGCTCTTCAAAGAACTGCGGGCCGTCAACAAGGAATCGCTGGCCAAGGCCGTCGAGTTCCTGCGGGCTCAGCAAGCGCGCGGTGGCACTGTCTTGCGACCGGCGATGGCGGCCGCCTACCGCTATGGAAATCCCGACCGACCCTTGAACGTCGTCATCTTGAGCGACGGCCTGACTGAGCAGTCAGAACAATCTGAGCTTCTGAACCTCATCCAGTCGCGACCCCGCAACGCGCGGGTCTTCTGCATCGGCGTCGGCAACGACGTCAATCGACCCCTCTTGAGCCAGATTGCCCAGCAGGCCGGAGGCCTGGCGGCGTTTCTGTCGCGAGAAGACAACTTCGAACGGCAAGCCAAAGCCTTCCGCCGCAAACTCCTTCACCCGGCGGCGAGCAACGTGCAGATCGCGCTCGAAGGCGCGGACGCCTACGACGTCGAGCCGCGGCAGTTGCCCAACCTCTACCATGGCATGCCGCTGCGGATGTACGGCCGTTACCGCACGACCGGACCCGCAAAGGTCCGCGTGAAGGCGGAAATCAACGGTGCGGCGTTCGACCAGACCCTCAGCGTCCAACTTGCGGCGCACGAGGCAGCGAATCCGGAAATCGAGCGGATGTGGGCCTGGCAAAAGATCGATCGTCTGCTGAAAGAAGCGGCGCTCACCGGCTCGCGAGCCCCGGCAATCGACGAAGTCGTCCGCTTGGGCGAAGGGTATTCGATCGTCACCGAATACACGTCGTTCATCGTGTTGGAAAACGATGCCGAGTATCAGCGCTGGAAAATCGACCGCCGCAACCTGGTGCGCCTGGGGCGCGATCGCCGGCAGCAGGAGGCGTTGCAAGCCGAATTGACCCGCGCTCGGGAACGATCTCTGGCCAATCTGGTGCCGCACTCGAGCGATGAAGATCGCCTCGCGTCGGCCGAAACGATTCCCTCGACCCCGCGGCCGGTTTCGCTGCCGAGTTCGGCCCGACGAGATCTCGACTTTGGATCACCCGCGCCCTCGAGCGGTACGGGCCACGGTGGAGGAGGCGGGGCGTTCGACCCCATCAGCGGCACGATCGCGCTCGCGATGGCCGGACTTGGATTCGCGGCCCAGCGCCGGCGAAAGAGTTCGAAACGCGAATGATATGAAAAGCGGTGTCGGCGTTACGCCTTTCGCCGGTTCATTTGACGAGTGAGTATGCCCACGCAGAACCGACGCCTCTGCGTGGGCATCCCTTTCTTTCAACGCTTCGATGCAGACGAAGAGATTGGCAAATGAATCGCGTCCGTTTTTCCCTCGAACGGGCGGCTAGGCGACTTCCAGCGGCCTCCCTACTTTTGGTTATTCTTGCCGTTGCCGTATCTGTTTTGCCGGGGTTCGCCGGATCGTTGCAGTACGACCGCGATGCCATCGCGCGGGGCGAAGTGTGGCGCCTGGTGACGTCTCACTTCACTCATTGGTCGGGCGACCACTTCTTCTGGGACACGCTGGCTTTTGCCGTCCTCGGATGGCAGTGCGAACGCAACGGTCTCGGATCGTTCCTGCGATGCGTTGGCGTGTCGGCGTTCTTGATTCCGCTCACTCTCTGGTTCGCTCTGCCTCAAATGGCCACCTATCGCGGCCTCTCGGGCATCGATTCGGCGCTTTTTGCCTTGCTTGCAACACGCGTCGTCCGCGAGGCCGCCTCTGACAAGAACTGGTTGAAATTGGGCGTCGCCGGGATTGTCTCCGTCGGCTTTGCGTCGAAGATCGGCTTCGAACTGTCCACTGGGACGACGCTGTTCGTCGATAGCGCCGCCACCGGACTTATCCCCGTTCCCCTTGCTCACGTGGTCGGCGGGATCGTAGGAATCGCCTGTGGCCTCCTCGATCCTGTCGTGCGGTCCGTGAATGACGC
The DNA here is from genome assembly GCA_035949535.1 of Planctomycetaceae bacterium. Lineage (GTDB taxonomy): Bacteria > Planctomycetota > Planctomycetia > Planctomycetales > Planctomycetaceae > DASPSM01. Next base: position 12,140 of record DASZIA010000224.1, read on the forward strand.
CCAAACGGATAACTCTTGGCCGGCCAATATCCTCGACCCACCTTCAGAGCGTGCGTGCCAACTTCTGGGAGAGTCTGTCAAAATCTTAACCTTGCGTGGATTGGCAACCCTTTTCGCGAATAGGAAAAAGGGCTCTTTCCGTCGGGAATCGGCCGGCGTACCATGATCGAATGACCGGAGTGGGCCGCCGAGTGTGAAAATTTCAACCGCCGTGTCCATCACGGAGGCCTGAGTGTCGAGTCAGCTTTTCCGACGGTTGCGTTCGCGGCGCATTGAACGACGTGCCGCCTCTTCGGCGTTCGTCGCCGTCGAGTTGCTCGAAGATCTCCAGTTGCTATCGGCTGCTTCCGCCAACGCGGTGGTGACACCGTTGTTGACCCTGGTGCCAAGCGGAACCACCGCATCGTCCGGCCAGGCGACGCCACTTGTCACAAACGTCTCCCCGATCGGACACACCCCCGCGCAGATTGCGCAGGCTTATGGATTCAACCAGGTCTCGTTTGACAACGGGGCAATCAAGGGGAACGGCGCCGGACAGACCATCGCGATTGTCGACGCCTCTTACGACCCCAACATCGCCAGCGACCTGCAGAAATTCGACGCGCAATTCGGCCTGGCCGCTCCTCCGAGCTTTTCGCAATTCGTCGAGCAAGGGGCGACGACCAACTCCGGCTGGGCTCTCGAAACCGCGCTCGACGTCGAATGGGCCCACGCGATGGCTCCGGGCGCGAATATCGACTTGATCGAGGCGAACAACAACTCCCTCGGCAGTCTGTTGTCGGCCGTCAACTATGCCCGCAACCTGGCGAACGTTTCGGTCGTTTCCATGAGCTGGGGCGGGAGCGAATTCGCTTCCGAGACGCAGTACGACAGTCTGTTCACCACGCCCGCCGGTCACGTCGGCATCACGTTCGTCGCGTCCTCTGGCGATGCCGGGGCGGGCACAACCTGGCCTTCCGTTTCGCCGAACGTACTTGCTGTCGGCGGCACGTCGCTTTCGACCAGCGCGAGCGGTTCCTACATCGGTGAAACCGCCTGGAGCGGCAGCGGTGGCGGCGTCAGCGCATTCGAGACTGCGCCGAGCTATCAAACATCGGTCCAAACCACGGGCCAGCGAACGACTCCCGACGTCGCTTACAACGCCGATCCCGGAAGCGGCTTCGCCGTTTTTGACTCGGTTCCCTACGCCGGACAAAACGGCTGGTTTGAAGTCGGCGGAACCAGCGCGGGCGCGCCGCAATGGGCGGCCCTGATTGCGATCGCCGACCAGGGACGAGCGATCCACGGCCAGGGCACTCTGTCGAACGCCCAGTCGACGCTCTACACGCTGCCCGCCAGCGATTTCCACGATATTACGTCCGGCTCCAACGGCTATGCCGCGACGGCCGGGTACGACCCGGTGACGGGGCGCGGCTCGCCGGTCGTCAATTCGATCGTTCAGGCGTTGAGCAGTAACAACGCCTCGACCACACAGTCGACTGCCGCGACGACGGTCGCTACGTCTACCTCCAACACACACACGACGCATTCCAAGCCCGGCACGCCCGGCGATCCCCGCACACCCGGCACTCCCTCGGCTCCCACAAAGACAGGGGACAGTCGCGGCGTGCTCGCCGCCGCCCTGGTCATGCAGCCGGACATTGCGGTGGTGGCCAGCACCGGGGGCTTCCAAGTCCAGCCGGTTCCGCCAACCTCGACCACTTACGTTCTGCAACTCTCGGATCGCCTCGCGCCGTTGACCGCTCCTCTAAGCAGCGGCACTGCCTTGCCAGCAGCCGACATCGCGCCAGGCGTGGTCTTGGTCTCCGTTCCGTCGCTCCCCACTTCCTCGTTAGCGACCGACTTGGCTGGAACCCGAGCCGGGTTATCCACCAGGCTGCCCGAATTGACCGTCGGCTTGTCGCAATTCGCTCTCGCCGAAGTCTCAGGAGACGAATCTCTCGCAGAGGCGGTCGGCACGCTCGGCAGCGAACGGATGGCTCGAGCCATGGGCTCGTTATCAGCCGGCTTCGTCGAAAACGGAGTGAGCGACGCCGTCTCTCATAGCGCAATCGACGCGCTCTTTGCGACGAATGGGTGGCTCGTTCAGGCCGCCAGCTCAGTCGAATCGTCGACCGCCCCCTCCTCCGACTTAGGCAAGGTGGCGCTAGCCGGCGTGGCCGGTTCCGTGGGGCTCTTCGGGCTGATCGCTGCCATTCGAAGCAGACGTCGCCGCGCCGCATCGTCTTAAGCGCAATCAGCCTGCGCTGCGAGAAGAATCACTTCTTGGCCGCCTTCTGCGAGAAGAGTTCTTCGGCTTCGATGATCAGCCGCTTGAGGTCCGCGTCCGCGGGCTTGTTGGCCTGTATGCCGGCGATGGCTTTTTCGTAGGTCTTGCGCGCGTCGGATTGTTTGCCGAGTTTCCAATCGGCCATCGCCCGAACGATCAAGCCCGCATCGTCGCCCCCAGAGGGCAGCCTGGCCGCTTCTTCCAGAGTCTTCGCGGCGGCTTGCCAGTTCCCCGCGCGGTACTGCGCGATGCCCAAGGTATTCAAGCACGCGCGGTCTTTAGGAGCCCATTCGGCGGCCTTCTGAGCCACCGCGACGATCTCATCCGCCTTCACGCCGCCGCGCTGCAGCTGCCGGGCCGCCAGGCTTTGATAGAGATCTGCGGCTTCCGGCTGCTTCCCTCGAGTGACCAGGGAAACTGCCAACCGCTCGTAAAGGGGTCGGGACCATCCGTCGAGCCAAGCTGCGTCGGCATGTTTCGCGCACCAAGCCTCGTGGACGGCAATGCCCCGCCGGTAGGATTGCTCCGCCTCGCCGAGTTGATTTTCCGCAACCAGCGTGTCGGCCAGCATGCGATGAGTGTCGGCCAGGAAATCGGCGTGCTTGAGAAGATTCGGGTGAGCTGCCGTCAGTTTCTCAAACATCGGCAAAGCCTGGCGAACGCAATGTTCCGAGTCTGGAATGCGATGGATACTCTGAAACCCGTCGGCGAGAATTCGATAACTGTGACCAAGCGATTGCCATTCGTTCGGTGCCGCGGCCGAAACTTTTTCGGCAAGAGCCAGCGCCTGGCGACAAAGAGGCTCGACGTCTTGCTCCCGGCCGAGCGTGCGAGCCACTCCAATCAGGGAGCCCGTCGTGTCGGCAACTTCGTAGCAGAAATGCCCCGCGCTGCGCCCTTTGGGGAATTCGGCGGCCAGATGCGTCTCCAGCTCGAGGGCTTGCCGGAATGCTTGCTCTGCTTCTTTTGGCCTCCCCGTGAAGACGAGTAGACCACCGAGGCGTTTCTGCGCCTCGGCCATTTGGCTGCGATAAGCCGGCGAGTTCGGAAACTCGGCCACGAGGCCTTCGATGATTTCGAGCGAGCGACGGTTGACTCGTTCAGCGTCTTTGAGCCGGCCGAGCGACCGCATGGCGGTATGCAAGAACAGCAGGCTATTGGCCAGCGACGCGCGATAGTCGGGAACCGACGGGAAGTCAGCGGCCAGTTTTTCGCGGATCGTCAATCCTCGCAGGAAGGCCGCGTCTCGCTCGAACGACCGCGTTGCATCCTTCAGCGAGATCGACAGGTATTCCAGGCTGTCGGCGAGCCCCGCCTGATACTCCGGCTGATTGGGGTACTCGCGGACGAGTTGCTCCCAAATCTCGCAGGCCTTGCGAAACGTGCGCGCCGCTTTTTCAGGCTGATCGGTCGACAGTTCGATCGCGCCGACTTGTCGCTCGAAGTAGGCCAGGTCGCTTTGGGGGCCGGCGACTTTGGGAAAGTCGTGAACGAACTGCTCCCACGTGGAGACACCCCTTTCGAGGACGCGTAGGGCCGCCCGAGGCTCGTCGGGCAGATCGGCCCAGGAGTGCAGAAACCGGCCGACGCGACCGAATCCGGCCAAGCGTTGGACCTCATCAGAACTCAGTGCTTTCCGTTCGCGCAGGCCGTCGATGATGTTGAGACTTTTTGCCAAGGCGCGAACGCTTTCATCCGGTTGAAGGTTCTGCAAATCGCTTTGAGCGACGCGCAAGAGCGTTGCGGCAAGTTCAGCCTGCAACTGGGGATCCTGCTTGCGCTGCGCCACGAACTCTTCGTAGTACCGCAACGCCGCTTCGAGCAGTTGCTTTCTCAGCGGCTGAAATCCCGGTGCGTCAAACAGCCGGCTTTCGCTCACAACTGTGAAGTACTCGTCCACCGCTTGACGCGCTTTACGAAAATTCGCCTCCGCCTCGGCCGCCTTGGCTTGGGCGATGCGACGTTCCTCGGATTCCGCGCGCTTCGCATCTTTCGCCGCGACCAGCGCTTGAGTTTCTGTTTCGAGCGACTGCGTTGCGATCCGCTCGGCCGTCGTCGCACGAATGGCTTGGGCCACGCTCATCACGGTGCCCACGAGGAGCGCGGCAAGAACCAGGGAGACCGTCGTGAACGCAACACGGTGCCTCCGCACAAATCTCCGCGAACGATAGAAAACCGACGGCGGATGGGCCTCGATCGGCAAATGTTGCAGATAGCGGCGAACGTCGGTCGCGAACGTGCTGGCCGTGTCGTAGCGGCGGGTTCGATCCTTGGCGAGGGCCTTCATCACGATCCAATCGAGGTCGCCGCGCACGACTTGTCGCAGCCGAACGGGATCGCTCGCACGGCGGGCGGCAACGTCAGTCCGCTTCTGGCCGAGTGTGCTCAAGCGCGTGCTGGGTTTCGGAGGGTCTTCCTCGCGAATAATCCGCCGGACCTCATCGAAACTTAATTGATTCAGACGCTGCTTATCGAAAGGGGTCGTTCCCGTGAGCAATTCGTAGAGCAGCACGCCGAGCGAATAGATGTCGCTGCGCGTATCGACGTCGAGACTGGTCATCTCCGCCTGCTCGGGACTCATGTAAAGCGGCGTGCCGACCATCTCGGCAAAATGCGTGAAGAGCGTCTTGTCGGTCAGCTGATGGTGGATCGCCTTTGCCACACCGAAGTCGATGACCTTGGGGATCGGTATCCCGTCGTTCACCGTCACAAGGACATTCGACGGCTTGAGATCGCGGTGAATAATCCCCTTCTGATGGGCGTGCTGGACCGCCTGGCAAATCAGGACGAAGATTTCCAGCCGCTCGTGCACGCTCAGATTGTTTCGGTCACAGTAGTCGGTGATCGGCACGCCGCGGACTAATTCCATGACGAAGTAAGGCCGCCCTGAACTCGTCGTGCCGGCGTCGAGGGCCCGCGCGATGTTTGGGTGGTCCATCATCGCCAGGGCCTGGCGCTCGGCGTCAAACCGGGCCAGCACCTGACGGCTGTCCATTCCCGGCTTGATGATCTTCACCGCGACGCGGCGGCGGACGGGGACCTGCTGATCGGCCATATAAACGATGCCGAATCCCCCCTCCCCGATCGACTCGAGCAGTTTGTACGGCCCGACAACGGTCCCGGCCGACTCCTCGATCGGACCGTGGACGACGGTCGTCGCCGGCGTCGCAACCGAACTCTCGACCGATTCAGCCGTGGACCTCCCCGCTTGTTCGACCGCCTCGAGCAGCGCAACAACCTGCGCGCGGATCGAGGAATCGCCGTCGCAGGAGCTGGCCAGGAACCGGGCCCGCTCGTCGGGATCGGCGATTTCGAGCGCTTCGAGAAAAATTCTCTTTACGGTGGGATTCCACGCGGGCATGAATTCGGATTTTATCCGAATCGAGTGGCGGAACGAGCATGCAAAAAACGCCCATGCCTGGGCGATCTCTTTCGCCGCAGCAGCGCTGCAACCTGGCAAGTGCCGGGAGTTGGCGCAAATTCTGCCATTGCTCTATGTGCGTAGAGGTCTCGCACGCTGTTTCACCTTCGTCCTTCGCAGCAGTTCAGAAACGCGGTTGGGTCAGCTCTAACCCGCACAAGTAATCGTGCGCAACAGCAGACGCCGCCAGGGATTGCGGCAGAAATGAACCATCTGGCTCCGCATTGCGTTTTAGATCTGATGGTACCCGCGGCACAGAGCCCGCAATGTCATTCCATGCGGCACAGAGGCCCGCAAGGTCACTTCGTGCGAGGACGCCCTATGAACTTCTCTCTCGCTTTGTGGCTGGTCGTTGGATCGTTGTTCGGCGCTCCGGCTCTTGCGCTCGTGTTCGCGTATTGCGCGGTCCGCCACATTCCCAACAACTCCGTCGGGATTGTCGAAAAGCTCTGGTCCGCCAGCGGCTCTCTCGACGAGGGCCAACTCATCGCCACCGACGGCAGGGCCGGATATCAGGCCGATATCTTGCGCGGTGGCGTGCACGTCGGCTATTGGCGCTGGCAATATCGCGTCCACAAGCTGCCGCTCGTCACGATCAAACAGGGTTGCCTCGGTTACATCTTCGCGCGCGACGGCATGCCGCTTGATTCCGGGCAAACACTCGGACGAGTGGTCGACTGCAACAACTTTCAGGACGCCGAGAAATTCCTCAAAGCAGGCGGCCAGAAAGGACGCCAGCGGCTGATCCTGCGCGAAGGCGTTTACGCCATTAACCTGGCGCAGTTCTACGTGCTGACTCAGGATGGCGTTTACCACGTCGGACACGACCGCGGCACACTCGAAGGCTGGCAGAGCGCCCTCAAGGGGATCAACGGCTTTTATCCCGTCGTGATCGGCGCGCAAACGGACAACATCGGCATCGTCACCTGCCACGACGGCCCGTCGCTGGCGTCCGGCGAGCTCATCGCGCCGCCTGTGGGCTTGAGCAAAGACGATCCGAATTTCCACAACAACTATCAGGACACGGAGGCCTTCCTGCGGGCCGGCGGCCGACGCGGTCGGCAATACGCGCCGCTCACTGACGGTACCTACTTCATCAACCGCTGGTTTGCGACGGTCGAGTTGATCGACAAGAAAATCGTCCCGATCGGCTTCGTCGGCGTTGTGGTTTCGTACTATGGCCTCGTGGGGCACGACCTCTCGGGGACCGATTTCCGGCACGGTGAGCGGGTTCAGGAGGGCGAGCGCGGCGTGTGGGCCAAGCCGCTCGGCCCGGGCAAGTATCCATTCAACACCTACGCGGGCTCGGTCGTGCTGGTGCCGACGACGAACTTCGTCCTGCACTGGATCACCGGCAAATCTGAGGGCCACAAGTACGACGAAAGCTTGCGCTCGATCGACCTCGTCACCAAAGACGCGTACGAGCCGACGCTGCCGTTGAGCGTGGTGGTGCACATCGATTACGAAAAAGCGCCGAGCGTGATCCAGCGCTTCGGCGACGTGAAGCAGCTCATCACGCAGACGCTCGATCCGATGCTGTCGGCGTACTTCCGCGACGTGGCCCATCGTCGGTCGATGCTCGAGTTAATCCACGAACGCGATTTGATTCAAAAGGAGGCCCGCGAGGAGCTAAAGCGGAAATTCTTGGCCTTCGACATCGAGTGCGTCGACGTCCTGATCGGCAAGCCCGAAACGGCCTCGGCCGACGGCAAGATCGAAACTTTGCTCGACCAGCTCCGCCAACGGCAGCTGGCCACGGAGCAGATTGAAACCTTCGCCCGACAACAACAGGCGGCCGCCAAGCGGCAGGAGCTGAACGACGCCCAGGCCAAGGCCGACATGCAAGTCGAGCTGTCGCAGTCGAAAGTGCAGATCGACGTGATCACCAACCAAGCCGAAGCCAACCTGTCGAAAACCAGAAAGGAGGCCGAGCAGACCATCATCCTGGCCGAAGCGGACTCCAGACGTCGTTCACTCGAAGGACAAGGCGAAAGCGAACGCGTGCGGAGGATCGGCCAATCCGAGGCGCAGGTGCTGCTCAAAAAGGTCGCCTCCTTCGGCGACCCGCGGCTCTACGCGATGTCACTGGTCTCGGAGTTCCTGTCCAAGAGCCAACAACCAATCGTCCCCCGACAGGTCTTCACGTCGAACGGCGACAGCGAGGCCGGCGTCCTCGGTACACTGCTGAGAATCGTGACGGCCGAGAAGATCGGCCAGCTCGACCTCGAGCAGGCGGAAAAAGTCGTCAACGAGGGTGAGCCGACCGCGTGAATGTGGTCTGGGTGCCACGGCTGAGACGATTCGGCTCAGCCGTGCTCTTCACCAAAGGTCGTACACTTGTTCATTTCCGCCGACCACGATCTACCCGGAAGAGCACGGCTGAACGGCAGCCGCTCAGCCGTGGCACCCAAGCGCTCACTTCGTAGAGAGGAGCAAAAACGCCAAGAGGTCGCGCAGCTCGTCCGGCGTTTTGACCAGGCCGGCGGGCATGGGCGAAGTGTTTTGAATCCTCCGTTGCTCGACGTCTGACGCGGCCAGTGTCCGCCGCGTCGCGTCGGGCAAGAGCAGGTCGATTTTTTGCGAGGTCTCGCTGAGAACCAGTCCCGAGAGGGTCTTCCCGTCACGCAGCACGAATGAGGTCGCGCGAAACACGGGCGAGACGGTTCGACTGGGCGTCAACACCGACTCGACCAAATAGGGAACGGTGAAGCGGCTCGCCGCGCCGGCCAGGCTGGGCCCTCCGACGGCCGCCGACGTGTTGTCGATCGCGTGACACTTGGCACAACCGATTCCGTCGGCGCTAAACAGTTTTCGCCCGCGCTCGGAGTTGCCGCGGCGGACCGCGTCGGGCCAATTGACCGACAGGAACTCGGGCCCAATCGCCGCCGAGCCGGTGCCGCCCGACTTGAGCCGCTCAGCAAGGGATCCGCTGCCGACTCTCTCCGGCAGCGTCGCACTCACGCCGCGCAGCGTTCGGTAGTGGACGTAGAGCGAGCAGTCCCCTTCGACATTGTTCACGCGAAACAACAGGTCATTGCTCCCCGGCTGTAGTTCGAGGTAGACGACATCCTGCAGCGGCAACGCGGCGCGGACGCCGGCGAACGTCCACACGACCTGGCCGTTGTGCCAAATCTTGAGTCCGTCATCCGAGCCCGGCAACAGCATCATCTGTTGTCGGACGGGGCTCTCAATGCGGCAGTAGAGATAAAATGACGCATCCGCGCACGGCCCAGACAGCTTGATGAAGTCGAAGTTTCGATCGTTCTTCACCGTTTGCCAGGCGAGCGCCTTCGACGGCGATCGGTACGTCGTGGAAAGATCGATGGGCCCCTCCTCGGGAGGATGCACCCACGACAGGCCGCGCCCGTCGTCCGCAAATGGCCCGATCGCCCACGCCCGGCCCAGTTGCTTCAGGGGTGCGTTCACAAGACGGCGGCGTTCCGTTTGCTTCCGCAGCACCGCGATCTCCGGCTCGCTGCGGGGATCGTTGAGCAAAGACAAAAAGTGGGCCGCCTGCAGGCGGACAGCGTCGCTCGAATCGCTCAGACGATCGCGCAGCAGCGCAAATAGCGATTCCTGGTCGGCCGAGTGGGGCCGGGCGTTCCAATGCTCGGCGACTGTGAACAGTCCGAGGCGTCCGAGCTTGCGCAGGTCGACGGTTTCATCGAGATAGTTCACCCGATAAATGTCCTCGGATTGCCAGGGCGCAAGCGGCAGCGAGGAGCTGATCCGTTCAGCTGCCGGCGGCAGCGTCAGGCGGAATCCGACAGCCAACACTCCGGCCAGCCGCGTCGGCTCATCGGCCGCGGTGCAGGTCACTTTGAGGAAGCCGAGGGGAGCGCGTTCGGCGAGCATCAGCGAAGCGGCCTGCCGCAAGTAAGTGTCATGAGAGCGGGCGATTCGCGCGATCGATTCGTAAGGGGCGGACGCCGTGTCGAAGAAGGCGATCGTCGCCGCCAGCGCAACCTGCGGATCGGCGTCGGACAACCGCGTGGCAAAAGTCCGCAACGCTCCATCATCTTTCGCGAAGAATTCGTGCAGGGCACGGACGGCCTGAAAACGCACCGCAGCATCGGGATCTTCGGCAAGTCGAATGAGGTGGTCCCGCTCACTCTTGGACCCGGTTGCTGCAGCGAGCCAGATGAGATTCGAATACGCCGGATCATCGTGCTTGGCCTTCGTCAGTCGGTTGGCGGCCTGTTTGAGCGCGTCGTCGCCACGACGGAGCAATTCGAGATGCGCACGGCGCCGAGCCTCCCACACCGGCGATGAAAGATCCTGGTACAAGTTCGACATGTTCCGAGCCGTGATCTCGAATCGTTCGACCGGCGCAGATGACTCCGAACCGCGCGGCGACAAACGCACAAGGTCGCTGGCGTAGATCGGCGAGCCTTCGTTGTGTGCCATGTAGGCGATCGCCACATAGATCGCGGCGTCCGGACCGACGGTCACGCCGACGGGCCGCGCCTGATTCTTTCCCACGAGCAGCGGGTACTCTTTGGCCTCAAAGCTTGCGCCGCGCGGCGAGATCGGATAGCGCATCACGGCGCGAATGCCCCAGCGCGCCACGAGCAGGTTGTGTCGCAGCCTGGCCGGCAAAGCGGGATCGTCGAGATAAGCCTCGCCGACCGGAACGGCGCGGCCCATACCGTTAAACATCGTCTCGAGCAGATCGGCCCGGTCGGGCGTAATGTGCGGCATCCAGCCCCGCGGCCAGCCGAAATCGCTGTGCGGCGTGACATGAATCAAGCGCCCGGGAACATAAGCGTGCGGCAGCGACTCATGATCGTTGTCGTTGCTGAACAGATTCCAATCGCGGTCAAAGACTAGGCCACAGGGATTCCGAAGTCCGCGAGCGATCACCCCCAACCCCCTGCCGTCGGGATGCATTCGCAAGATCGCCCCCTGCCCCGTGTACGGGATGCCGGCCTTGTCGTTGGAAGTGAAGAACGTCCAATGTCCCCAGTGATCGGGCCGGTCGAAGTCTCCGTAATGGACCAGCGTGTCGCCCATCGAAACGTAAAGATCGCCTTCTGGCCCCCAAGCGAGAGCGTGGAAACACTGGTGAACATGGTAGCGCGGCACACCCCAAAGCAGCCGTTTCGGTTGCAGCCCTTGGCGTTTAACGACACCGTCGCGGATCACGTAGAGCGCGGAGAGCGTGAGGACGTATAAATCATGCCCGCGGACCTCGATGTCATACACCCAGGAGTCGGGCGGAAAACGCAGTAGCTCTTTGCGCGGAGCGAATCGGCCATGCGCCGCGGGCTCATAGACGAAGAGTGCTTCCCGCCCGCCCACGAACAGCCGACCCGCCGAATCGGCCCGCAAGGAAAGAAACGATTCGTTGGGCGACGAATCGAGGCGTTCCAGACGCAGCTCTGAGTCGACTGCCGCGTAGTCCAGCGTATCGGCAGCCGTCACTGAGGCAGTGTGCGTCGCAACGAACGACGTGGCCACAGTCGCAAGTGCGAACGCGAAAAACCGAAGGACCAGGCGTTTCGACGTCCAAGGGATGACAAATCGACGACTCAAGTGGTTTTCCGATGCTTCCGGGTCTCTGGAAACCGTCGGGCGACATCGCTGGTCACCCCGCCAAGTCTCGTCAAGGTTAGCAAACGCGCGGCCACCCCCCGCAAGTGACCGCCGATTGGCTTTCACCGAAAGCCGCGTGTGTCTAGTGTCTAACGTTGAAGCGAAGCGAACGCAGATCCAGGATCAAGAAACTGTGCAAGCCGTGACGACTCAACCTTGCTTCTTCGGACTGATTGTCGCAGGTTGCGCCGGGTTGTGCGCGCCCGCGGCGCTCGTCGCTCAAACCGGGAGCGTGCATGAACCCATTCGGTACGTGGGCGGGCCTCGCGTCGATCAAAGGGCGCATGACGGTCGATTGCGGCCGGCGGTTGGGGTCGAGAGTTTTCAGGTGTTGCGCGCGAATCGCACGCACCCGGAGGTCGCCGAGGGCTTCGGGTGGACCTACAACCATGCCCCGATGATTGTCTATTGGAACGGCCGGTTCTGGGTCGAGTACTTGAGCAATCCCGTCGGAGAGCACATCGCTCCGGGCCAGACGTTTTTGTCCAGCTCGCTCGACGGCCGGCGCTGGGATGCCCCCAAGGTCGTCTTCCCGATCTATAAGCTGCGGCCGCCGGACCCGCCGGGTGGGACGGCGATGATGCATCAGCGGATGGGCTTTTTCATCGGGCCCGACGGCCGCTTGCTCGCCCTGGCTTTTTATGGCCACGCGCCAGACCCGTTTGGCCCGGGAGGGATCGGTCGCGTCGTCCGCGAGGTTTACAAGGACGGCTCCGTCGGCCCGATCTATTTTCTGCGTTATAACACGCGCTCGGGCTGGGGCGAGAGCAACACCGGCTTTCCTTATTACAAACATGCGAAAGACGCCGGCTTCGTCCAGGCCTGCGAGGCGCTTCTCGGCAATCGGCTGATGCGGGAACAGTTCTGGGACGAAGAAGAACTTTTCGAGAGCGACTTTTTCGCAGTGAGATCGCGCGGCAGCCACGAGGCGTTCAACTGGTATCACCGCAAGGACGGCAAGCTGGTCGGCCTCTGGAAATGGTCGATGGCCGCGCTCTCGTCGGACGAGGCCAAGAGCTGGTCACGCCTGGTCAAGGTTCCGACGCTGCAGATGACCGGGGCGAAAATCTCGGGGCGCAAAACCAGCGATGGCCGCTATGCCCTGCTCTACGACCCCAACGTCGATGACGACCATCGGTGGCCGCTGGCCATCGTCACCGGCGATGACGGCGTCATCTTCGACAACATGCTCTGCGTTCAGGGCGAGGTGCCTCCCCGGCGATTCGCCGGCCGATACAAGGATTTTGGCTCGCAATACAACCGTGTGGCAGAAGAAGGCAACGGCCAGACACCCGGCCCGGACCTGTGGGTCACTTACAGCATGAACAAGGAGGACATCTGGGTGAGCCGCGTGCCCGTCCCCGTGCGCCATCGCGTCACCGGGCCGGTTCACGACACGTTCGATAACTTGAACGCGGGTGGAGCTGTGACCGACTGGAATATCTACAGCCCGAAATGGTGCCCTGTGGGCGTCGCCGACTTTCCGAGCGCGACCAACAAGAGCCTGGAGCTAACAGACAAGGATCCGTACGACTACGCTCGCGCGGTTCGCGTCTTTCCCGAATCGAAGTCCGTGACCATTCAATTCAAGATCCACACGGCGCAGAACCACGGCGGTCGCCTGGAAATCGAAGTGAACGATCGGTTCGGCGCGAGGCCCGTGCGGCTGATTCTTGCGGAAGACGGCCGGATCAAGATCGTTGATGGCGCAAAATTGTTAGACGTTGGCCCTTACCAACCGAACGAGTGGCACGATGTGGAGCTGAGTCTCGACGTCCAGCGAGGAACCTTTGACGTTTCGCTCGACGCCAAGCGGGCCGCTTCGACCGCGGCGTTCGCGGAATACGTCAAGAGCGTCGAGCGGGTTTCATTCCGCACCGGGGCGCGCCGCGAAGAGCCAACTCTCAAGACGTCAACTGACGCCACGCCCGACCGCGTGAGTCCGAACCCGGATCTTCCTCAGCCGCCGGTGACCTATCACATCGACAACGTGAGGGTTACGCCGGGCGACAACCCGAGGCCGTGAAGGGACCGACGAGAACTTCTTCAGGCGCGCTTCATTCCAACGTATGCGTGCCGTGGGTGACGGCGCCGCCGGCTCGCAGGGCCGCAGCGATCAACGTGGTCTCGGCGAGTTCCTGTTCGGTCGCACCCGCCTTCTTGGCCTTCTTTGAGTGGATCTCGATGCAGTACGGGCACTGAGTCGTGAGCGCCACGGCGACTGCCATCAATTCCTTGTACTTGAGCGGGATCGCTCCCTCTTTGAAGACCGCTTCGTCGAAGGCGACAAAGCCCTTGAAGGCTTCGGGAGCCAACTCGCCCAGCTTCTTGAGCTTCGTCAGGTTTTTCATGTCGTACATGGCGATATCCTTGAGGAAAGTTCTTCCCAACGCAGACCGCGTGACGTTGCCCGCGATCCCTCCCAGCCGAGGAAAACTGTATCTCAGGAGCGAGTCGATCGCCAATCCGGGGCCGATGAGCACCATCGATAGGAGAACTCTCAAGATGAGGGAATTCATTTCCTGCCGCTCGCTCAGCGTGCTCCCCCACAATTTTGCGGTGTGCAAATTGGGCCCAGATGACGCGATTCCGTCCTGGGCTACCGACGGCGAGTTCTCTTCGATCACTCGCACTGCCGACGAACTCTCGGTCGTTTGCGGCCAGGATTCGGTCCCGGAAGAGATCCACTGTGAGCGCGATTGGCGTTGCCTGCGAGTGGCCGGATCCATGCCGTTTTCGATCGTTGGCGTCGTCGCCGGACTGACGGCAGCGCTGGCCGAAGCGGGCATTAGCGTCTTCGTCGTGTCGACCTTCCACACAGACTACCTGCTCGCGAAGCAAAAGGACTGGACAACTGCACTCGATGTCCTTCGGCGTCAAGGCTACGCGATCCGCGACTCCTCGTAGCACGGCCGCGGCTCGGCGAATGCGGGTGGCGAGCGTGTTTTCCGAGGTTATTATAATTGGGCCTTGCCAAGCGAGCTCTTGATAGAGATGGAGCTCGCTCGGAACACTCGACGCTAGCCCAAGGGAGTCGAATGTCGCCCGAAACATCGCAGGACCCAAGCGGGGCCCCCGTAAAGTCGGCGGCCTCCGCGGCACCGCCAACCAAGGCCGGCCCGACATCGGCCGCAACGCCCCTTTCCTCGGGCGATTCGCGGCGGCGCCTGCTCAGGCGGCGAGTGATATTCGGAGCAATCGCCCTCGTTCTCTTGGCAGTCGGAAGCTATTACGGCGGTCCGGTCGTCCACAAACTGTTGACCACGATCTCGACCGACGACGCCTACGTGAACGGTCACGTCACCGCGGTCGCCGCCCGCGTGCCGGGACAAGTCACCAACGTCTACGTGGACGATAATTATCGGGTCAAGAAGGGGAGCCTGCTGGTCCAGCTGGACAAGGAGCCCTACCAGATCCAGGTCGCCCTGAAGAAAGCCGCCTACGAAAACGCCCAGGCGAACCTGCTTGTCGCCAACGACGAGGTCCGCGGCATCGTCGCGCAGGCGCGCAGCAATCGGTTCAAGCTGCAGCACGCGATCGAGGACGTCGACAATCAGGTCGCACTGCTGCGGGCGGACATTGCCACCTTGAAGACACGCCGGGCGACTTTCGTGCGGGCCAAGTCCGACTACGAACGCGCCATCGAGCTGCGGAAAACGCCTGGGGCGATTGCCCCGCAAGATGTCGATCAACGACGCGAAGCGTATGACGTGGCCCAGGCGCAAGTCACGCAGGCCCTCGAGTCCGTCTATCAGATCCGCGTTGGTCTGGGGTTGCCGGCCAAACCGCAACAGGAGGGAGACGACGCCCTCGGAGAGGTTCCGTCCGATCTCGATCAGACGTATTCGACCGTCCGGCAGGCGCTGGCCACTCTGCTCCAAAGCGTAGCCCCCCTGAACTTTTTCCCCGCTTCCTACGATATCACTCCCCGGCAAGCCGTCGAGCAGTTTTACCAACAAGATCCGCAAGGCAACCTCGACCGCATTTACGCCAAGCTCGTCAAGGATGCGCCGGCGATCAAGCTCGCCGAAGCCAAGCGCGACCAGGCCAAGGCCGACTGGGACCAGGCCGAGTTGAACTTGCGGTACTGCGACGTCGTGGCCGAGATCGACGGGGTGATCACGCGGCGGAATGTCAACCCGGGTAACAACGTCCAGGCGGGCGAGGCCTTGATGGCGCTGCGCTCGCTGACGGAAATCTGGGTCGACGCCAACTTCAAAGAGACTCAATTGCGCGAGCTGCGGATCGGCCAACCGGCCGAGCTGGAAGTCGACATGTACGGCAGCCACAAGACGTTTAAGGGGCGAATCTCGGGCTTCACGTACGGAACCGGCTCGACCCTGGCGATCTTGCCGCCGGAGAATGCGACGGGCAACTTCATCAAGGTGGTGCAGCGCTTGCCGGTCCGCATCGACCTGACCGACTACGATCCCGACCAGGATCCGCTGTTCGTGGGTCTGTCGGTCGTTCCGTATGTCTATTACAAGGACACTCCGACCGGCCCCGACGCCGGCAAATTCCTTCAGATCGTGTCGCCACTGCCGCAAATCAATCCGGATCAGTTTCGGATGAATCCTGTTCCCCCCGCTTCCCAACCGGCGGCGGCCAACGCCAAGGGAGGCGAGGGGAAAGCCGGGACTCCGACGAGACCGACCCCGTGACCACGCTGGCGCTGGCTCCAAGCCGCCCGGCCACGATCAACCCCTGGGTGGTGGCCGCGGCGGTGGTCATTCCGACGTTCATGGAGGTGCTCGACACCACCATCGCCAACGTCGCGCTGCGCTACATCGCGGGCGGGCTATCCGCGGCTGTGATCGACAGCGAGTGGGTGATCACGAGCTACCTGGCAGCCAACGCCACGATTTTGCCGATCTCCGGCTGGCTCTCCGCGCGGCTCGGGCGGCGCAACTACTTCCTGATGTCGATCGCCGTCTTCACGATCGCCTCGGGCCTGTGCGGCCTCGCGACCAGCTTGAACCAACTGATCCTTTTCCGGGTGATCCAGGGGCTTGCCGGCGGTGGCCTGCAACCCAGCAGCCAGGGCGTCCTGATCGACGCCTTCCCACGCGAAAAGCAGGGGGCCGCCCAGACGGTCTTCGGCCTCGCGGCACTGCTGGCTCCGGTGGTCGGACCGACGCTCGGGGGATATCTCACCGACTACTACAACTGGCGCTATATCTTCTACATCAATCTGCCGGTGGGCTCGCTGGCCCTGATCGCCTCCTATTTCTTGCTCGATGACCCCCCCTATCTCAAGGCCGAGCGGGCGGAGCTTTTGAAGAAGCCGCTGAATTTCGACTACATCGGCTTCGGCCTCTTGGCGCTCGTGATGTCTTCGTGGGAGATCATGCTCAGCAAGGGACAGCAGTGGGACTGGCTGGGCGACGTCTTCTGGCGAGTCCAGACGCTTTTGGTTCTGTTCGTGTTCGGCCTGGGGTTCTTGATCTTCCGCGAAATGCGAATTCCCTACCCGGTCGTTAACTTCCGTCCGCTTGCCGAGCGGAATTTCGCGGCGTCCTGCATCATCATTTTCTGCGCTTTTGGGGCGCTCTACGCCTCGAGCACGTCGCTCCCCGCCCTGCTGCAGACGTTGTTCGGATACGACGCCTACCACTCGGGGCTCGTCTTGTCGCCG
>DASZIA010000225.1:0-8606 GCA_035949535.1 Planctomycetaceae bacterium
CACCTCGACAACGGGAGGCGCAACCGGCGACGCAAGCAGCAGTGGCAACAACTACTGGGTGCTGGCGCCCCCGGTCTTAATGATGATCGTGTTTTTCTATTTCCTGGTCTTCCTGCCCCAAAAACGCGAACGCCAGAAGCAAGACACCTTTCACAAGACCCTCAAAAAGAATGACCGCGTGGTGACCATCGGCGGCGTCGTGGGGACGATTGTGAACGTCGAGCCGGAAGGGAAGCTGATAACCCTCAAGGTCGACGACAATACGCGCATGAGCTTCCTGCGCGAGGCCATTCAGCGGAAATACGGCGAGGGCACGAGCGAAACGCCCGCGCTCAAAGAAACTCCCAAGTAGTCAACAATATCAGTCATAACGTCGGGCGACGAAGGATCGTCGCCGGACAGAGGATGCTGGATCGATGATCGAAAGTATTTTGAACGGCCTGACCCTGGCGCAGGCCGCCAACCCGGCCACGACTGGCGCGGCAGCCCCGTCGCAGGCATCGGCATGGCTGATGTTCCTGTTCGTGGTCCTGGTGATTGTGGTCCCCTTCGTCCTGGGAAACCTCGCCGCACGAGCCCTGCGAATGAAGGACATCTCGATGAAAATCGGGATCATCTTCTTCGCCGTCTTTCTGGCCCTCACGCCCTTTGGCTGGCGCATCGCGCACGGCAAGAGCCCCAAGGACGCGCTGCGGATGGGCATCGACCTGGCCGGCGGCGCCGACCTGATCTTCCAGATCGATACCGAGAAGGCCGCGCAGGACCAGAAGAAGGTCACGCCGGAAGTCATACAGCGGCTGATCGGCGCTGTTGGGCGGCGACTTGACCCGGCGGCCCAAGAGCAGATTACCGTCCGCCAGGTGGGCAATGACCGCATCGAGGTGATCATCCCCGGCGGCGATCGCGAGGTCGTCGAACAAAAGAAAAAGCAGATGACCCGCCTGGGGTCGCTCGAATTTGCCATCCTGGCCAACCAGCGCAAGCACCGAGACCTCATACGACAAGCGCAAGTCAGTCCCGACCCCGTACTGCGGCAGGAAGGGCACGTGATTGCCGCATGGCGGGAAGCTGGCTGGGACGAGAACAAACTGAACGGGGTGAGAAAGCAAAAGCCGGTCTACGCCGACCAGGGCTCGGAAACCGTGCAGCGCGAGGTCGACCGCGGCGGCCAGAAAGTCCGCGAGCTGCTGGTTGTGTACGAACCGCCCGAGCGGCGCGTCACGGGACAGTACCTGACCCGGGCCTATCAATCCGTCGACAAGCAAGGCATGCCGGCGGTCGGCTTCTCCTTCAATCAACGGGGAGGCGCGCTCTTCTACAAGCTCACGAGCGAATACGGTCCGATGTCGGACGGCTTTCACAGCCGGTTGGCGATTCTCCTCGATGACCAGATTCACTCCGCGCCACAGGTCAACGAGCCGATTCGGGAAAGCGGCATCATCGAGGGGCGGTTCACGAGCAAGGAAGTCAACGAGCTGGTCAACGTGCTCAACGCGGGCGCGCTCGAGGTGCCGCTCGTGAGTGAGCCGATCAGCGAGCTGACTATCAGCCCGACCCTGGGACTCGACGTGCAAAAAAAGGGCATGACGGCGATCGTCGTCTCGGCGGCGCTGGTCTTCGTGTTCATGCTTATTTACTACCACTTTGCCGGGCTGGTGGCCGATTTGTGTTTGACGCTCAACCTGATCCTGTTGTTTGGGATCATGGCGGTGATCGACTCGGCCTTTACCCTCCCGGGGTTGGCAGGTATCGCACTGACGATCGGTATCGCGGTCGACTCCAACGTGCTGATCTATGAGCGAATACGCGAGGAACGCGAACGCGGCTCCAGCCTGCGGATGTCCATTCACAACGGTTTCGACCGAGCCCTCTCCGCGATCATCGACTCGAACGTCACCACGCTGATCAGTGCCGTCATTCTCTACATGATCGGCACCGATCAAATTCGGGGCTTCGCCGTCACGCTGTTCATCGGGCTCGTGGTGAGCTTGTTCACCGTGCTGTATTTCGGACGAATGGTGTTCGAGATCGCCGAAAAGAAGCGGTGGATCAAGAAGCTCACAATGATGAAGCTGTTCGGGCACACCGAATTCGACTTCATCGGCAAGCAGAAATACGCGTGGTGCGCCTCGGCCATCATCATCATCGGCGGGCTCATCTGTTTCGCGATCCGCGGCAACGACAACTACGACGTTGACCTCTCCGGCGGCACGATGGTCACGTTCCAGTTCACCAAACCGCAACAGATCGAAGAGGTCCGCAAGCTGCTCGAAGCGAAGTTCCCCAGCCTGTCGCTAGAGCGGCTGACCTTGGAGGGGGAAGCCCAATCCGGGGACATGGGCAAGCAGTTCCGCATTCGAACGAAAGAGCAGGACATCGAGGAAGTCCGCCAGAAGGTCGCCTCCGCGCTCGAAGGACGCGATTTGTACAAAGTCACGATCACGTCGATCGGACCGATCACGCCGATCGCGGCCGTTCCGAAAAAGGAGGCGATCGCCAGCGTCGATGCTCCCAAATACGCGGGCGGTCATGAGAGCACGGTGGCCTTCAGCAACGAAATCACCACCACCACCGCGCGAGATTCGCTCTTGACGGCGCTCGACAAAATCATGGGCCCCGACGGCAAGAACCGAAAGTACGAACGGGCCACGGATCTGTTCGAGTTCAAGGGAACCGAGGGAACGGGCGTCAAGGCCGGCCAGTTCGACGTGGCCCGGTTCAAAGTGATGAAGGTCGAGGCGACCGCAACGATTTCCGAAGCCGACCTGAAGGCGGCGCTGGCCTCGATGCAGCAAACGATGGCCTCGTCACCCGCGTTCGATCAGGTGAACAAGTTCGAGGGGAGCGTTGCCGAGGAGATGAAGCAAAAGGCGGTCTTGGCGATGGTACTCAGCTTCGTCGCCATGATCATTTATCTCTGGTTCCGCTTCGAGCGCGTGGTGTACGGCCTGGCGCTGGTGCTCGCGGTGATCCACGACTGCCTGCTCGTTTTGGGCATGATCGCCGTGGGGGCCTACGCGTCGCGCTACCTGCCGTTCACGCGGTATCTTGGCCTCGAAAACTTCATGATCGACCTGAACATGATCGCGGCGTTCATGACGATCGCCGGCTATTCGCTCAACGATACGATCGTGAACTTCGACCGGCTCCGCGAAATCAAGGGGAAGAACCCGCACATCAGCGGGCACCTGGTGAATCTGGCCGTCAACCAGTGCCTGGGACGGACCTTTTTGACGTCGTGGACCGTGTTCATGGTCGTGTTCGTTCTCTACGTGTGGGGAGGGGAAAGCCTGCACGGCTTTGCCTACGCGCTGTTTTGCGGCATGATCACCGGAGTTTACAGCACGGTCTACATCGCCAGCCCTGCGGTGTTGTGGATCGCCGGGCGGCAATCCGCGCCGCCTGCCAAGACACCCGCGACCGCGCCGGCGGCCGCAGTCCGCTGACGGCATGATCCTTCGATGATCCTTCGCGGAAAATGTGTTTCTGCCGGAATCGCCGAAGGACGGATCCACGTCGTCGACGTCGGGAGCTGGTTGGCTCAAGCGCTGGCGCGCGAGAGTATTACGGCTCCTGACGCGGAAATTGCGCGATTCGAGTCAGCCCGCAGCCGCGCCGCACGCGAATTGAGCCGCGTGCGGGCCCTGGTGGCGCAGCGCGGCCGGTCGCAAGATGCCGACATCTTCGCCGCACAGGCGACGATGCTCAACGACCCAAAACTGATCGGGCGGATTGAGGAAGAAATCCGCCAGAACCTACAAGCGGCCGAGGCGGCGGTCGCCCGGGCAGCCATCGAGTTTCACAACGCTCTCAAGGCCAGCGAGGCCCCTTCGGTCCGCGACAAGGCGGCTGACGTCATGGACGTTGGTCAGCGGCTGGTGTACTGTCTCGACGACACGGCCGCTGCCGAGTCGCCCAAAGCCGATGTCATCGTCGCCTCGTCGATCGTGCCAAGCCAGCTTGTCCGCTACGCCCATCACGGCGTGGTGGCGATCATTACCGAAACCTGCGGAGCCAAATCGCACACCGCTATTCTCGCACGCGGGCTGGGAATCCCAATGATCACCGGGATCGAAGCGGCCGCCGCCAGAATTCGCGACGGAGCGCCCGTCGTGATCGATGCAGGGACGGGCATCGTGATCGTCGATCCCGGCCCGGCCGAGGAGGATGCGGTCGCCGCGATCCGGGCCGCCCGCAGCGCTCCGCTGCAGACCGGCCTGATGGCGGTCCCCAAGGGAACCTGCGACGGCGTTCCGGTCAGCATTCTGCTCAATATCAGCGATCCGATCGAGGCGGAAAACTCGGCCGCTGCGGGACTGGCGGGTGTCGGGCTGTTCCGCACCGAGTTCCTTTACATGGACCGCGATTCCTGGCCCAGTGAGGATGAAAGCTTTCAGACCTACGAACGAGTCGCCCACGCGATCGGCGACGGCGAACTCAATATCCGCCTGGCCGATTTCGGGGCCGAGAAGTCGCCCGCCTACGCCGATATTCCGGTCAACCGCAATCCCAGCTTGGGCGTGCGCGGCGTGCGGTTGCTGTTGTCTCGCCCGGATATTCTCGAGCCGCAAGTGCGGGCGCTGGCTCGCCTGGCCCGGTTACGGCCGGTGACCGTGCTATTGCCGATGATCGACACGCTCGACACGCTCTTGCGAATTCAAGCCGAGCTCGACCGCATCTGCGGGGTCGCGGCCGGAACGGCCCGACCCTTTCGCCTGGGGACCATGATCGAGGTTCCGTCGGCGGCGCTCTTGATCAACGAGGTGATCGACCGCGTCGACTCGGTGGCAGTCGGACTCAACGACCTCACTCAATACTTGCTCGCCGCGGACCGCGATGATGAATTTGTCGAGAGTTATCACGACGCGCTGCAGCCCGTCGTGCTGCGGGTTGTGCATCAACTGGTCGAAACGGCTGTCAGTCGCGGCAAGCCCGTCACGATGTGCGGCGAACTGGCCGGCGATCCGCTGTTGACTCCTCTGATGCTGGCGCTGGGGGTACGGCGAATCAGCGTCTCGCGATCGCACGTCAATCGCCTGGCCGCCGCCTTGTGCGGGCTGTCTGTTGCCGATGTCGCTCCGCTCGGACGATCCGTGCTTGCCTGTTCGACCGGCAAAGAGGTCCGCGAGGTGCTCCGCGCTCACGGCATGCAGGTCTAGAGTCTGACGCTTTTGGGAGACGGATCAATTCCCGATCCGCACTTCTCCCGACGGGCCCTCAATCAGAGGTATGGCATCAAGCCCGATCCGGAGTTTCCAAAGGTCGTCGTCACTGAGGCGTTGGGACGTTTGTTTGAACATGCTTATGAACTGTTCGATTTCATCGGCATTGCCAGGGTATGCGACGTTCGAGGTGATCAACGCGGTGGCCTTCGCGTCGAGAATCGTCAGCCACGGGTGGCCCCCGCGATTGTCGGGCTCGATTTCTTCCATCACCTCTTCGCGGTTCTTCCAGCGAAAATCGATGCGAACGAGAATGTAATCCTTCTCCCAAATGGAACGGCTCGCATCGAAGTATCGCATCATCCGACGGCAGTCACCGCGGTCCGCTGAGGCTCGCACCACCAGGACTCGTCGCTTTGACTGGTGGGCTTGCGCCAGGGCGCCATCAAGCAACAGGCGCGCGTCAAGCGGCTCATTGGCATGGCGATGCAATAGCTCGATCAACTTCGCCTCGTCGACTTCCGCGTTTACCTCGATCTCATTCCGGTTATAAGTCGCCACCGGACCGCCTTGCTCGTCCCGCACGACAAGTTGCGGCAGCGACTCGCCCGGTGCGATGGTGATTTTGAGCGCCTTTGCCAGGGCCTTCGCCTTTTCACTCGTGGCGTCGACGACGACCTGGCGATATGGTTCCAACTCAACTCCGACTGCAGGCGAGTCGAAAATCTTCTTCATGAACGCGCGACTCGGGCTGGAATTGGGGTCGATAAACATGAGGGCGATTCGCTGCCGAAACAACCCCGCCTCTTTTTGGGCGTCGACGTACTGCTGTTGCGGATCAAAGGCAAGGGCCTCGGCAATTTGGAGTTGAAGCGACGGAAACCATTGCTCATCGAAGATCACCTTACCTAACTGCTTGGTCTCCGACGGTCCCACCGTGACGACCGTGACGGGTCGCGCCGCTCTGGACAATTCAATCTCGTATTTGACGCCGGGGACCAGCGACTTGAGCTCGAAGTTGCCTTTTTCGTCGGTGACCACGTCGCCGAAGCCGAGGCCCCTAGGGATGATCGCTTTGTAGTGGACTTTGGCGTTTGTGAACGGAGCCTGCGTCCTCGCATTCACAATTTGTCCAAGAGCGCTTCCCATCGGCTTCAGGTTAATGGCGGTCCCGGACTCGTCCGGCCCGATTTCGACAAAGCCGGCCGATTTCTTGTCAGGGCTCAGCGCGCAGAGAAGCGTACGCCCTAGTACTCGCTCTCCGCGGAACTGGCCCATGTCGTCCGCGGTTATATCGCGCGGCGCATTAGACCAAAGCCTGTTGTCACCAATGCCCGAAATCGTGGCGTGGGGGACGGGCCGCCCCGACGCCGCGTCGACAACCGCTAAAGAAATCGGCCCCATCTCGGGCCGAGCCAGATCAAAGTCGAAATTCAATTCCCCTTCGTCGGTCACTCGGAATTGTCTTAGCGCGAACTGCCTTGGGCCCTTGAGTGTGTACTCGCCCGGACCGACGTCAAATTGATAACGGCCGTCGTGGTCCGTATTCACTGAGCGACTTCGGGATGGCACGTCGTACCACCGCGATTGAGGACTCTTCAGCGACCCCACGTCGGAGTTCGATGGCTGCGGCCGGTTCGTGCCTAGTTGTTGCAGCATGAGATATTGACCGACCACTGGAGTATGGCCTTTACCCACAGCGACGCGTCCGTGGACGCGCGTGGGCCGTCGTAGCGTGAGCTTCAGGTTCTCGACAGGCGTGCCCCGCTTGGCGATGATTCCCTTGAGGGCCTCGGCCGCCCATTTCTGATCGTCGATCCCGATCAGGTAAGCTTCGTCGGGACACACGTCGATCGTGAAGCTGCCGT
The DNA here is from genome assembly GCA_035949535.1 of Planctomycetaceae bacterium. Lineage (GTDB taxonomy): Bacteria > Planctomycetota > Planctomycetia > Planctomycetales > Planctomycetaceae > DASPSM01. Next base: position 7,031 of record DASZIA010000225.1, read on the forward strand.
CGGCGCGCGAAATCGTGCGACCGCGAAACGGCACCATGTTGGAGGCGCCGCCCCCCGACACTTCAATCGCGATGCCGGAGGCGGGAGCGCCTTCGCCGAATTGGACTCGCCCCGTCATGGGCACCAATCGAGGAATCGTGAGTTCGACGACGCCATCCGTCTGTTTCTTGGCATTCCAATCAAAGCCGCGCAGAGCAAACCGCTTGTCGTCGGTCACGAAGGTAAGATTCCCAGTGATCCACGCCGGCAGATTGTCAACGTGCGCGATCCCGTCGGCGTTTGTCGTGGTTGCATAGAGCTGCGACAGGGAGGGACGACCCAACCAACATTGCTCTGGCTGGTCTTTGAAGAGTGCCCCAGGATGCAGCGACAAGCCCGCCACGGGCCGCCCGTCATCGCTTTTAGCGCGAATCGTGACCCTCTTTCCGGTGGGCCCTAATTTCAGCACGACCCGTTCGACTGTCTTGCCACCGATCTTAGGTCCAGGCTGGATCCCGCTCGGACGCTGAAAGTCGAGTCCTCGACCCGCCTTGTATGCGTAAACCACCACGTATCGGATTCGTTGGGGAACGCGCACTGTCGCTATGCCAAGTTTGTCAGTTTCAGCAACGGGCGAGCCAACGTCGTTGATTTCCGCTCCTACTCGAGCTCCGGACACTGGTCGGTTGTCGTTGTCGAGAACGGAGACTTCAACAGGTATCAACGGTGAGATCGCAATACGAATCTTCCGAGGCTCCAGCGGACTGGAGTCGAGGGGCAGCCAAAGCATTCCCGTGCGCTCGGCGGGATCGGAAGCAATGATCGAGACGCCACTGTCGTACCTGGGCCAGGCCGGTGCACTGTTCATTGGCACGGCGAACGCGAACTTGCCAGATGTGTCCGACTGAGTAGTGACGCTCACCCGGGGGGAGACGGCCTGCACGCGCGCCCCGGGGATAGCCGCACCATTGGGATCGACGATCTGGCCGGAGATGACCGCCCGTTCGTCCGCCGACTCAGCGCCGCAAGCAACCAACGAGTGAAGAGCCAGGCATGTGCCAGCCGCAAGAACCAGCAGCAACGGCCGCCGCATGGAACCGCCTCGCAGGGGATGTTAGAGCGCAGCCCGAGAGGAACTCCCCAGCTAATCTAACCGTAGCAGAAGTTCCGGGCAAATCGCATTCGATTTGCACTGTCTATCGATTGCCGCGTAAGAAGCGCGGCCCGCGGCCCCCCAAGATCGGAAGGCCGCGGGCCGGCGGTGCAAAGGTCAGCAACAGCAGACAGGCTCAAAAGGCAGGCTTGATGCCCGGCGAGCTGAGGAACCTGTCGGCCGGAGACGGGCCGCGGGCAGATCGAATCACCTGCTCCACCCGACGCTTCGTCATCCCCGGAGAGGCGGGCCGGGCGACGGTGCCCGACACGCGGAATCTCGCGGCCGACTTCGTTCCTCAACCAGTCCAACACGGCGGATCGTACAAGGCTGGCCTCCGCAACTGGCGCCGTCGGCTCCGAACTCGTGAGGCGGTCCCCGCATCGAACCACTTCACTCACAATCACCGGCGGACGAGCAAACTTACCACGTGGCTCACCGGGT
>DASZIA010000226.1:0-1541 GCA_035949535.1 Planctomycetaceae bacterium
CAACGGCAGCCAGATCTGCCTGTTGGGGATGGCGTATAAAAAAGACGTCGACGACCCCCGCGAAAGTCCCTCGTTTGTGTTGATGGAGATGCTGCTCGGCCGGGGCGCGAAGCTCACCTACAACGATCCCCACATCCCCCGTCTGCCCGCCATGCGGCATCATCACGTGCCAGACATGACCAGCTCCGAATTGACGCCGCAATTTCTGGCCTCGCAGGACTGCGTTCTGATCGCGACCGATCACTCCGCGTACGACTACGACTTCATCGTCGAGCACGCGAGACTGGTGATCGACACGCGCAACGCGACCAAAAACGTCAAGCAGGGCCGCGTGAAGATCCGCAAGGCCTGAGCTGCGGCGCGTTTAAGCGCAGTTGATCGAGTTGCAGCACTGCAGCACGCGCCGCTTGGCGCGTCCTCGCGCGAGAGATTACGGTATCAATTGCGCCTCTCGCTTTTGTCCTGCGCGCGGAGATTCATCAGCGCTCATGCTCCCGCCAAGTTCCGAACTCGGAACCGGATCGACTTCTCTCGCTTCGCGATTCGGACTCTGGATCGTTCTCGCTCTGTATCTCGCCGCCGTCTTCGCGGTGAACCCGTTCCGCGAATGCCCCGTGCGGGACGACTGGGCCTATGCGTGGTCGGCGTGGAGGCTGCTCGAGACGGGCCACTATCAAGCCCATGCCTGGTCGAGTGCCAACACCCCGTTTCAGGCGATCTGGGGTGGGGCGTTCTGTCTCGTATTCGGCAAGTCGTTCGTTGCGCTGCGCTGGTCGACCATCGTGCTGGCGCTCCTAGGCTTGCTGGCATTTCGCGCGCTCGCGCGCGAACACGGCTTGGGCCGCGCCGGTGCCGATCTCCTCACGCTCTGCGTGGCCTCTTGCTCGATCTTTTTCAAGTTGAGCTTGAGCTACATGAGCGACGTCCCGTTTGCGTGGCTTTTGACGATCGCCGTGCTGTTCTACACGCGGGCGGTCCGTAGCATGCGATGGGCCGACTGGATTGCCGGATCGATCGCGGCCGCGGCTACCGTCGGCACGCGACAATTCGGGGTGGCCGTCATGGCGGCGGTCGGCCTCGTCTGGCTGTTCGACCGGCGGCGATGGGCGCGCTGGCGATCGTATGCCGTGGGTGTCGCGCTGCCGTTACTGGCTGCGGCGTGGCAGGTCAATCAGGGAATCAATCATCCAAATTGGGCCGCCGGTTTTCAGGTCTACCGGGCGCGAAACTATTTTGCCTCGGGCGCCTTTTTCAAACAGCTGCCGTGGCGTCCCGGAGCGATTCTCGAATACCTCGCCTGGCTGCTGATTCCGCTCGTCTTCCTCGCAGCGCTCGGCCTGATCCGCGAAGCACGCCGCGAGGAGTTATCTACCGATTTCGGCCCGGTTCGACGTGGCCGACCGATCGCTGCCCTTGCCTTCTGGATGATTATTTTCGCGTGCAACGTGATCTATGGGTGGAAGATCTTGGGCTACGCCTATCACACGGCGAACTTTCAGGGCTCGCACGCGCTCATGCCCTTCTTGCCGGACTGCTACGAC
>DASZIA010000227.1:0-4261 GCA_035949535.1 Planctomycetaceae bacterium
CTCGGCATTGCTGGGCGGGTTCGCCAAACTGAGATCGTCGGGCGGATTGACGATGCCGACATTGAAATAGTTGGCCCAGACGCGATTGACGAAGGCGCGGGCGAAGAAACGGTTGTTTTTCGATCGCAGCCAGTCCATCAATGGAACGCGAGGATCGTCGTACTGCGTCAAATCGACGTTGCCCGCGCCGAGCAGTCGTGCGGTGGCCAGGTCAGGAAGCGGTCGCCGAGCGCCCTTGGCGACGTTCGGAGCTTTCTGCCCGGGACGAAGGGCGAAGAGCGGCTTACGACCGGCCGGTTTGGCCGCTTTGGTCTTGGGATCCACTTTCGGGCGAGATAGTGCATCAGACGGTTTCGCGTCGGCAACGATGGGCTTGGTCGCGGCTGGCGACGGCTTCGGCTTCTCGACTGCGTTCGGCCTGCTCGGGCGGCTAACGTCCGCGACCTTCGCTTTCGGTCCATCTGTTTTCTTCAAAGCGCCCTTCGCGACGACTTTCGGACGCGGACGTAGCGGCCGCGGCCTTTGGGCTATCAGCGGACCGCGGATCCGCAGGGGTGCAACGAATAACTCGTCGAAGGGGAGGACCTTTCCCTCGGCAATCAGTCGAGGATATTCACGGCGAATGTCGACAATCTTTTTGGCGTCGATATGCAGCGCATCGGTGAGCGTTTTGCGTTCGGCGGCGTCTGAAGGGTCGGTGCCATAACGGACGCGGGCGAAGAATTTCGTGAAATCCTTGTAGTCGTCCTGCGTCCACTGGTCGAACGGGTGCTTATGGCACTCGGCACACTGAATCCGAATACCCAGGAAGGTGTACGCGAAGGACAACGCCTTCTGCTGCGGTTGCGCGATGTTCCGCCGCGCCCAGAAATGCGTCAGGCCCGGATGATCCGCGTAATTCCCTGCCGGGGTCTTGCGGTAGAGCCCCGTCATTTCGTTGGAGTACTCGGAATAGGTCTCGCCCTGTCGCCGGCTGGTCGCCAGCACGATCCCTTGCACCAGCTTGTCGTAGGGAACATTCTGGCCGACTCGCTTGAGGATCCAGTCGTACCATTCCTCGCTCGCCAATTTCGTGTTGACCGGAGTGATGTTGGCCAGCGCCCGATCGGTGTTGCCCGTGAGGTCACACAAGCGCGTCGTCCACCAGGCGACATACGTGGGCCGCTCGAGCAGCTCGTCGATTTTCTTGTGGCGCTTGTCGGGCGACTTATCGGCCAGGAAGGCGACGACCTCGTCCGCGGCCGGCAACGTCCCGGTCAGATCGAGACTGACACGCCGGAGGAATTCGCCGTCGTTGCAGACGTCCGAGGGGACGATCCCCAACTTGCGGAGTTTTTTAACCACCAGCCGGTCGATCTCCGTCGGCGTGGGCACATCCGGATACTTGGGACCCACGACATCGGAGACGGGCCTCACGACCGGGACAGGCGCCACCCCCGCATCGTAGAACGCGACGACATGCGAATCGCCCGGCTCGGCCGACGTCACCAGTCCGGCGGCATCGATCTTCGCGACCTGCTCGTCGTTCGATTGATAGCGGCACAGCGGAGTGACATCTTCGCTGCTTCCGTCGGACCAGTGGGCGATCGCCCGCAGCGCGACGCGTTCGCCCTTTTTGGAGAAGTGAATCTCCGACGGCTGCACTTCGAGCCGGGTCAATTTCGCATCGGCCGGCTTGACCCCGGCGGCACCGCTTTCGATCCACCGCGAGAGAACGTGGTGTTCCCAGCTTCCCAGGTTGTAACGCTTGCCGCCTTCGTGCGGGATTCGCAGTGTCGGCTTTTGCAGGATCAGGCTGGCATCCGGATCGGCGACGTTGACTCGGGGGTCTTCCTCGCCCGCCATGAGCGCGTCGTGATCCATCTTGAAGTCGTAGCCGAAGAGCGACAGCCGGAAACCGCCGCGCCCTTGGAACGAGCCGTGACAGGCCCGCCCGTTGCAGCCCAGTTTGCCCAAGAGAGGCACGACGTGACGTTGAAACGACGGCGTCTCGCGCGTCACAGCGGCCGCGTAGCGACTCGAAATGGGCGCGAGGGGCTTTTGATCCTTGGCCTGGGGAGCGACGGGAGCCGGAGTTGCCTTTAGATCACCGGTTGGCGCACTCAACGTGAGATCGGCAGAAAAGCCAACGATTCCCAGGGCGATGATCGTCTGTCGCGTGACCGTCCTCAACGCGCTCATCTGTTTCGTCCCCCTAGGCGATTTAACTCGCACGCGATCGGACATCGCGCTCAAGGTCAAGAAGCGATTTCTGTGTGTTGTTTCGGCTGCTGTTTTCAGTGTTGTTTGTCGTTCGCACGCGAGGCAGCCGGCGGAGTGACCGAGGCCGCCGTTGTGGGCACTGCGGGAGGCCGCGGAGGCTCGCTGACGATCGCCTTCGAGGCGATGGCTGGTTGGGATGGCTTGTTGGCAGGTCGTGGGGCAGGGCGGCGACTTCGAGCGGCGACCGCCCGCTTGATTCGCAGCAGGTCTTTTTCGACGACCGCGTTCTTGTCCGTCTCGAGCGCCTGAATCGATACGTTCAACTTGGTCAGTCGGTCCTGCAGACGGACACGTTCGGACTTGAATTCCTTAAGGCGAACGTCGGCCCGCTCGGCGAGCAGTTGCTTGAGCTCGGTCTCGAGCGCCGGAGTCTGCGACATGGTCATGCGGGCGGCCAGTAGTTGGGTCCGCGAATCAAGTTTCCAGGCGGCCAAAGATAATTCATACAGCTCGGCCGATTGCTTTTTCAACCGCGTCAATCGCTCGCTGGCTTGCGCCAACTCGCGAATTGCCCGGTCGTAGTCTCGCCGATTGTCGCGATGCAACTTTTCAATCAACGCCGCCAGTTCAGCGTGATGTTCGCGAGCAAAGGCCAGCGCGGCCGTCTCGCGCTCTGCGGAGAGCGGGGCAGGGGGCTTCGCGGCAGTTGGTTTCGCGACTGGCGGTTTCGCGACTGGCGGTTTCGCGACTGGCGCGGCCTTTGTGGGGCTTGGCTTGGCCGGAGCCGGCTTGGCAGTGATCTTGTCTGGCGCGTTTTGAGCGCTCACGTTCGCCGGAGGATCCGCCGCGGGAACGGTCAAACAGGCCGCGCCAACGACGAGGGCCGCGTACATCACACGAAAGACCGGCATTCGTCAATTCTCCAGGAACTCGACGTCCGAGTTGTCGGGACGCCAACTGGTTCCGCTCTCCACGGCCGCAATCATCCAGGCCGGGACGTCGTAATCGTCGTCTGCAATCAGGACCGAATCGGCGACCGAGTCGGATTCAGCGTCATCGGCGGCGGAGAATGATGGGGCGCCGTCCGCGTTCGTGCGGTTCGCGCCTGCCAACCCAACGGTTGACGGATCCGTAGCGGTGTCAGCCGACCGTTCGGTCCAAATTGCGACAAGCGAGCCCGCACTTGCGTCCGCGTCATCCGAAGTTATTGCGTCCTGGTGATCGCCGCTGATCGAGAGCAACGAGAGACCGGCCGCCGCTAGCAGGCAGACGGCCGCCACCAACCCGACAACGGCCCAGAGTCCGCTTTGCGTCGGACGGGCCCGAGTCGGAATGCGCAAACCTGGTATGGCCGGCAGGCCGGAAATAGCGGGAGTCGCTCTATTCGACTCAATCTCGTGTGCGAGAACGCTGTAAAGATCCGTGGCAAGGCGGGTTGCCGATGCGACGCGCTCGCAGGCTTGCGAATCCGTCGCCAGCATCCGCTCATAGGTTTCGGACTCGTCGCCGCTCATCTCGCCCAGCACGTAACGCAGAGCCGACCACTCGGCGTCGTCCTTGGCAAACGAGCCGTTCGACCCAACTCCGGTGCTCTGCGTTCCATCGGTCTTCATAAAATTGTCCGGAGCGGAAATCAGTCGCCCGGCTTCCGCATTTGTTGCGACAGTTTTTTCATCGCTAGCCGCATCCGCGTCAGGACGGTGCCGAGCGGGGCGGAGATCTCCGCGGCGATTTCCGCGAACGTTTTCTCCTCATAAATCCGCATCTGAACCACTTGTTGCTGGTCGGGGGGAAGCTCGCCTAAGGCTCGTCGAACTTCGGCCAGTGTTTCGGATCGCGAGAGCCGCTCTTCGGGTCGCTCGCCGGACGGGACCGACGACTGGCTGTTCTGGGCCATTTGCCGCAGCGACCGCTCGTGAAGCTGGCCCCTTCGGCGGAGCAGGGCGGCTTCGTGAAAGGCGACCCGAAACAACCAACCTTTAATCGACTCCTCTCGGGCGGTGTGCCCCGATTCGACGGCTTTGGCAAACGTGTTCTGCAGAGCCTCGGCAGCCAGGTC
>DASZIA010000228.1:0-6389 GCA_035949535.1 Planctomycetaceae bacterium
ACGCTCTCCTTTCTTTTTGATCGAGACGCAGATCGGTGTGCCATCGTCGAGATGATCGGTGCGAGAGTAGGTGCCATCGGCGATTCGCGAGAGGGCCGAACGCATCTTTCGAGCGGCCGCCTGTTGGATGTGCTCCATATAAGCGGCGACCACCGGCAGCGAATAGCGTTCGACCAGCCGCCGCAATTGATTGGCACCGATCGCGTTGGCGGCGACCTGGGCCGCGATGTCGGTCAAATTGTCGTGCACGTTGCGCGTGGGGTGGGGGGCGGAGAGCAGCAACTGGCGCAGGTCGTCCTCGCGCGAGCGGCCCCGATCGACCAGTTTGAAATCGCTGATGAGCACCCCCTCGTCGCCCAAAACGCGAGAAAACGGAGGCATGCTCCCCGGAACGATGCCCCCGATCTCGGCGTGATGCGCCCGGCTGGCGGTCGCGAAGAGAAGTTCTCCCGTGCGCGAATCATGTACTGGTGTGACGACGGTGATATCCGGCAGATGCGATCCCCCGCGGTAGGGATCGTTCGTGACAAAGACGTCGCCGGGCGAAATCTCGCCGACCTCGGAGAGGATGTGCTTGACCGTTTCTCCCATCGCCCCCAGGTGCACCGGAATGTGTGGAGCGTTGACGACTAGACCGCCAGAGGCCGAGAAGATCGCGCAACTGAAATCGCGCCGCTCTTTCACGTTGGTCGAAATCGCCGTGCGCTCCAGCGTTGTCCCCATTTGCTCGGCAATCGACGCGAACAAATTGTTGAAGATCTCCAACTGGATCGGGTCGACGTCAGTCGAGATCGCGACGGCTTGCGGACGCTGTGCGTCAATCAGCAACAGCTCGCCTCGCTCGAGAATCGAGACGCGGAATCCGGGATCGACCACGACAGTCGAAGTCGGTTCGCAGACGATGGCCGGTCCGTCGAATTCGTCCCCGGGTTGCAACTCTTCCCGCAGGAACACGGGCGTTTGGTGTGTCTGGCTGGCAAAGATCACGTCGGTCGTGGACGAGGCTCTTGGATGCCGCCGCACAACCTGCGAGACGATCTCTTCGGGTGCGGGGAGCGCTCCGACGACCTCGACGCGCGCAGCCGTCACTTCGATCTCGCGCCCGGCGTGGCGGTAGCCGTAGAGCTGCTCGTGCAGCTCCTCGTAGTGCTTAGCGAAGTCTCGATCGGCGGGCAAGGGGACATTGAGCGTGGCTTCGACGCCGCAGTAGCGCATGTCGAGCGAGCGCATCGGTTGGCCGATATTCTCCGCGGAGACTCCATCCGCGAGCACTTCGCGTCGAGCGGTTTCTTCCAGCTCTGTCCAAATCGATTCGAGCTCGGCCAGAGTTTCGATCGAATACGATTGCAACACGGAACGCTCGCCATACCGGCGCACATCCGCCAGGCCGATTCCGTAAGCGCTCAACACGCCGGCCAGCGGCGAGATCAGGATCTTGCGAATACCGAGTTCGCGAGCGACGGCACAAGCGTGCTGGCCGCCTGCTCCGCCGAACGCCACCAGGACGTGTTCGGCGGGGTCGTAGCCTTTCGCCACCGAGATGCGGTGGATGGCCCGGGCCATGTTGGCGTTGGCGACGTCGATGAAACCCTGGGCCAATTCCGTTGGCGACAGTTGCCGAGCGCTCGGGCCTTGAGCAATCCGTCGGCAGAGTTCGTCGATGCGGTCTGCCGGTGCGGTACGGTCGAGAGGGAACGGAAACCGCTCGGGGAGCAGCTTGCCGAGAATCAGATTGGCGTCGGTCACTGTGAGAGGGCCGCCGCGCCCGTAGCAGGCGGGCCCGGGGTCAGCGCCGGCGCTTGCCGGGCCGACGACGAGCTTGACGCCGTCGAAATCGCAGATGCTGCCGCCGCCGGCCGCGACCGTTTCGACCGCGAGCATCGGGGCGACAACGCGGATGCCCGCCTTTTGCACTTCAAACTCGCGCTCGTATTCGCCCGCGAATCGGGAGACGTCGGTGCTGGTGCCGCCCATGTCGAATCCGATCGACCGATCGAACCCGGCTCGCTCTGCGACGCGGGAGAAGCCGATCACGCCGCCGGCAGGGCCAGAGAGAATGCTGTCCTTTCCGACGAAACGTCCCGCGTCAACAAGGCCACCGGCCGACGTCATCAGTTTGAGCCGTCCGGCACCGAGCCCCCGGTTCAACCGTTCGACGTAGGCCCGCAGCACGGGGTTCAAATAGGCATCCACGACGGCGGTGTCGCCGCGCGAAACAATCTTGATCAAGGGGGAGAGCTTGCTGGACGTGCTGATCTCGACGAAGCCGACCTCCCGCGCAACTTGTTCGATCAGCAGTTCGTGCGCGGAGTTGGCGAATGCATGCAACAGGCAGATCGCCAGCGATTCCATGCCCTCGCGTTTGAGCCGAGTTAGGACCTCGCGCACTTCGGCCGAGGACGGCGCTCGCAACACCGCTCCGAAGGCGTCCAGCCGCTCGTCGATCTCGGCGACGTTCGAAAAGAGGGGTTCAGGTTTTTTGATCTCCAGGTCGAACAACCGCGGGCGATCCTGGTTGGCGATCCTCAGCACGTCGGCAAAACCGCGCGTGGTTACAAAGGCCGTCCGCGCGCCGGTGCGAGTCAGAAGCGCGTTAGTGCCGCGGGTCGTTCCCAGTTTGACCAAGATTGGCGGCAACGGCTCGTCGAGTCGAAGGCCGAGCACAAGGCGGATCGCCAGCAGGGGAGCATCTTCGCGAGATGACAGCTCATAGCGTGTTCCCGGTTTGAGCGGCTCAGTCAGCGGCTGCTCAAGAACGAAAACGCCGCATCGGCAATCGAAGGAGGAAATCCGACCGCGATGAAGAACAGCTCCAGCGCCGTCCGCGAGGCTAACCTCGTAGCCGCGCCAAGCGTCCTCGGGGTCCCCGCACCGAGCCTCGTCGACAAAGGTCGAAGGCGAGGGACTCGCAGCGACGGTTCCTTTGGTGACGCCCGAACTGAGGACCTTGCGAGTGCGCAGTTGTCCGTCGGGGGCGCGAGCCAGACAGTCGGTGAACGTTCCCCCGACGTCGATCCAGAATTCCCAATCGCTCATGGCTTGAGGGCGGCCGGCCCGCCCGAACTCGTCAGCGCGGCTGGGCCGCGCGCCGGCTGCACCCAGGCCCGCTCGAAGTCACCCAGCTCTGAGGGATTCGGATGATGCTTAGTCGAGGTAACACGGGCGCGGACGTAAAGCTCATCGCGGCCGAACCGATAGGCGGCTTTGTCGCCGTGGACGGTTTTGAAGGTGACGCCGATGTCGTCGCTGTAATGCCGCGTCGCGCGGATTTCTTTCCCGGAGGCGTCCCGCGTTGGTTCGCTGGCGCGGTTGAAGTTCGAGCGCGTGCCGATGAAGTCGATCGTATAGCTCACACCGGGCTCAGGGTCGACGGCAATGTCGAGTCCTTCAGGACTGGCGACCACTTCCGTCAGCTTCAGGCCAGACGTGGCATAAAACCGACCGGCCTCGAGCGACGCGATGAGTGCCTCGGGCGTGAGTTCCGGAGCCAGGACCATCACCCATCCGCGACCGGGCTCCGAGCCGCGGCTCGGAATGTGGTGATACCGGTGGCCATCATCGGTGGCGAGGCCGTACATCACGGGCAGGTTCAGATCGCCGAGCCGGTTTGCCAGGATGATGTCCCAGATCCGCTCGGTCGAAGCGTGCAGGCTGTCGCCCGAATTGTGCACCGACGGATGGCCGTTATACACCTCGAAAAAATTGTCGCCGCGAATTCGCATCAGGTCTTCCGCGGTGACGCCGTAGTAGTAGTTCGGATGATTGAGGTGCACGAGGATCGGTTTGCCCGTTCGTTCGCGCTGGGCGATGACGGCGTCGAAGTTGTTTTGAATGGTGTCCGCCACGCTCTTGCCGCGCATTGGCGGAATGGCCTCTTGCACGTTGGAGGCGTTGATGTGGATCGGCGAGCGCCCGAACAAGTCGGAGATCTCTTCGCCCTGGATGAGCAAAAAATGCCCGGGCTCGGCAATTCGATTGCGGACTTCCTCGAAGGTTTTCAGTCGAATTTCGTGGCGCCCGTCGACCGTGCGCTCTTCGACCCAGTCATTCGGGAAGCGGGCCTTGAGTTTTTCGAGGGCAGCCGGCGGACTTCCGTTCTGGTCGACTTTGACCCACCGCTGCGATGTCGCGAGCCGGTTGTGGTCAGTAAAGCACAAGAAGTCGTAGCCGTGGTCCTTGTACCACAGGCCGACCATTTCGAGGTAATCGTCTCCGTCGCTCCACATCGAATGAGTGTGGAGATTGCCCCGGTACCAGCGCAGCTTGCCGTCAGAAGCCAGGCGGGAAGGCTGCGCCGCGTCGACTCGCGAACCGGCGCTCAGCCTTGGGGAAAAATCGATGACCAGGAGGATTCCGCAGATCGCCAGGGCGATCACACCGGCCAAAGCCGATCGCGTAGATTTGGACAAGGAGATTGGCATGGGCATCGACAGCGGTCGTCTTGCGTTCGGAGTGCTCGCCATGCTGCCAAAATACCGCCTCACCGTGCCCCGCAAAAGGCCGCGGACTCGCCGACCGTCTTGCTCATCCCCTGTGCCCGAGCGAGTTACGAGACTTTAATCGGCAGTGAGGGCGAGCCACCGCGCAATTGACGTTGAATAGAGACTCGCCCTATAAGTCGACTAAGGTAGACCGAGCCTCTAAAACGCGCTTTCGATGAGTAACTCGCCGGCATGAACGGGCTGATTCGAGCATCGCTGAGAAATCCCTACGCGGTGATTGTGGCGATGTTCACGATTCTGGTGATGGGCGGGCTCGCTCTCTACGCGCTTCCCGTTGATATCCTGCCCATCTTTCGCGCCCCCGCCGTGCAGGTGCTGACCTTTTACAGCGGGATGCCGGCCGTCTCGGTCGAAAAGGACATCACCAACCGGCTCGAACGCTGGACCGGCCAGGCCAACAACATGAGCCGGCAGGAATCGCGTTCGATCGTCGGCGCCAGCATCATCCGCAACTATTTCCAGGGCAACGCCGACCCCAACGGTGCCCTGGGACAGGTGATGTCGCTCTCCACGGGAGCGCTCCCTTTTCTGCCGCCGGGCACGCTGCCGCCCGTGGTGCTCCCCTTTGACCCGACGGCGACAGTGCCCGCGTGCATCGTCGCGCTCGACAGCAAGACGCAGAACGAATCGACCCTGTATGACGTCGGACGCTACGAAGTTCGCAACATGGTGATGGCGATCCCCGGAGCCGTTGCTCCGGTCGTTTTCGGTGGCAAGGTGCGGACCGTCCTGGCGTACCTCGACCGGCAGAAAATGCAGGCGCGCCATCTTTCGCTCACCGACGTGATGGACGCAATCGACAATTACAACCTCTTCATGCCCACCGGCGATGCGAAATTTGGCGACCTCGATTTCGCCATCGATTCCAATTCGATGTACAACATCATCAGTGAAATGAAGGGCATTCCGCTGCGCGTCGGGCCCGGAACGGCAATGTTCCTCGGGGATATCGGCAAACCCACCGATACCAATTTCATTCAGACCAATGTCGTGCGGGTCAACGGCCGCCGACAGGTTTACATTCCCATTTTTCGGCAGCTCGGTTCGAGCACACTGACGGTCGTCGATAGCCTCAAGGAAGAAGCTCCGGGGATTGAACAGAAAGTGACGCACTCACCCGAGATCAACCTGCGCGTGGTGATGGACCAGTCGATTTATGTGCGGCAATCGATCAAGGCGCTCGTGCAGGAAGGCCTGCTGGGGGCCATTCTCTGCTCGCTGGTCATCGTCGTTTTTCTGGGCCAGTTGAGAATGACGGCGATCGCGATTTGCACGATCCCGCTGTCGGTGTTGGGCGCCTTGATTGGACTTTATGCCACCGGCAATACCGTCAATGTGATGACGCTGGCCGGCCTGGCCCTGGCGATCGGTCCCCTCGTCGATAGCGCCATTATCTGTCTGGAGAATACGCACCGGCATTTGGCGCTGGGGGACAACGTGCGGCAGGCCGCGTTTTTGGGGGCCAGCGAAGTGGCGATGCCGGAACTCGTCTCGTCCCTTTGCACGTTTCTCGTGTTGGCTCCGCTGGCGCTGATGCCCGGGATGGGAGCGTTTTTGTTTCGTCCGATGGCGCTGGCGGTCGCCTTCGCGATGATCATCGCCTACGTCCTTTCTCGGTCCTTCGTCCCCTCGATGAGCGCGCTCTTGCTCAAGTCCCACAGCGAGGAGGAGCATGTTCATCGTCGAGGACCGATTGCGCGGGCATTCGCGGCTTGGGAAGCCCTGATCGACCGCTCGATCGCGCTGTACGTTCGCGGCTTGGATTTCGTCTTGAGAAATCGGCGCGCGACGGTGGCTGTGGCGGTGAGTTTGCTCATCTTGAGCCTGGGCCTCCTAGGGCCGGTGATTCGTCGCGATTTCTTTCCGGAAGTCGACGCGGGCGCGTTC
>DASZIA010000229.1:0-6313 GCA_035949535.1 Planctomycetaceae bacterium
AGGATCTACACGACAATGCCACGCCCTCGGGCAACGGGATGGCGGCCTACGCGCTCTTACGGCTCGCCCGGCTCTGCGGACGCGAGGATTTCGAGACCGCCGGGCGACGCACGCTCGAAATGCTCTCGGGCGAAATGGCCCAGACCACGATGGGCGAAGGTCAGGCGCTCTTGGCGCTCGACGACCTGCTCGGACCGGCCTATGAGCTGGTGGTTTCAGGCGGCGACTCGGCCGCTGATTCTGAACGAGCGCTGCGGTCGATCAACATACGATTCCTTCCCAACGCCGTTATTGCACGCCAAGTGCAGGACGCGGTCGAGTCGCCAATCGCTCCAATCTTGCGGGAGATCCTGGCGGGTAAGACGCCCCTCAAGGGACAGCCCACGCTCTATATCTGCGAACGGGGCACGTGCCGTCCTCCCGTGGTCGGTTTGGCGGCCATCGAACAGGCCTTAAGCTCGCTCTAGCGTGTCGCTTTTTCGCGCGCGATAATCGAACGCAATCGCGGCAATCGATCTCTTGGTGTGGAGCGTAGAGCGATGGGGCGCCGACGAATCGCATCGATGGTGACGCTCGTCACATTTCTCGCGTGCGCCGCTCGCTTTGGCTTCGTCTGCGGAGCGGAACCGCAGCTCGACGACGGCCCCCAACGGCTATTCCATCGCTTCCTCGACCGCCTCAAGCTTGATGCGCCGGTCGCGGGCGAATTTGAGATCAAGCGAACTCCGGCGAAAGGCCTTGGAGACATGCCTCAGCAGGATCGCCTGCTACGTTGTCGGTGGGCCTGGGAGCCAGGCCGAGAGATGCTCGAAGGACTCCCGGAAAGCAATCTCTTTGAGCATTTTCTCGCCACTCGCGGCGTCTTTCTGCAGGGCATGGGGGCCCCTGAATTACAACTTGTCAGCGCCAAAATATGCCTATCCGCGGCGTCCTTCGAGCTTTTACTTTCTAGTCGGCTTGCAGCCGTGGTTCGAACTGGCCGATGCGCCAGTGACATTCGTCGAAAGCGACGCAGCCACGCCACCTGGAACGCGCGTCCTCCGCGTGAAACTACGCATTGGCGAGGTAAAGCTGTTTATTCGTGAAAGCGATGCCCGGCATCTCGGGCACGACACGTTCTTGGAGGGAAGAGTCTTTCATCGATTGCGCATCACGAAACTGATGGGCTTCACCGATGGGAGGGTTTTTCCATCATCGGCAAAGCTGGAGTCATTTCTCACCAAGAGAGAAGAAGTGACCTTTACCGACGAGCTGCGAACAATCCATCTCCAATTTCCGCGCGGTCAGGCGCAGGTCGAAACTGCATTTGCGACGGAAATACCGCAGGGGTCCGCGATCCACGACCTTGAACGGAAGACGCATGTGACTCTTACGTCGGCGACCCCGGCATCGGTTTTGATTGACGCAAAGCTTCGCAAAGACCGCGCGCCCACTGCTCGTTGACTGGCAAGCCCGGAGAATTCTGGCGCGCTTCGATCGCTCCAGTCAGTCGATCTGAAAACCCTTGATGGTTTCGTTCCCATCGGGAGTCACCAGGGCGTCGTAGACCGTCGGCTGGATGATCGGCGCGACGAAATGCACCGAGCCGTCGCCGAAGAGGTGCAGCACTCCCCCGGGATGCATGCTCGAGGGGCCCCACGCGCAGTCGATTCCCTGTCCGCCGACGGGCACGAAATAGGGCGTGTAGTTGATGCCGACTTGGGGCAGGGCGTAATCGGGGGGATTCGTTTGATCGTAGGGGTGCGACGTCAGCGAGCCGGTTCCGCCGTCGATCCACACCGCGGCGTCGGGCTCGCGTGTTTCGGCCACGAAGATTGTGTTCGACGTTCCGTCCTTGATGTCGGCCATTCGCGTCGATGACATCGCATAGAACACGCCATCGGGATGCAGGTAGAGCTTGCCGACGGTCGTCGCCCCCATCACGGCATAGTTGCGAATCGCATACTTGGTCGAGAACGGGAGATAAAAGGGCGAGCTGCTGTAATCGGGCCCCGTGTACGACGGACACCGATAAACGGGAATCGGCTGCGAGGCGGCTTTCTTGTTGAGCGGGTCGAGGGCCGAGACGTCGTAATTCACTTGCAGCACGATGGTCGAGAGCTCGACAAACGGCAGCAACATGCCCGCCCAACTGTGCAACGCGTACTGAGTCGGCTCGGGGCTCCAGACGCCCAGGTCGATTCGGCTGGTCGAACTGGGAGGCAGGACCCGGTTGACATTCGAGTAATTGTGAAACGCCAAGCCGATTTGCTTGAGATTGTTGCGGCACTGCGTTCGTCTGGCCGCTTCCCGCACCTGCTGGACGGCCGGCAGCAACAGGGCGATCAGGACGCAAATGACGCCGATGACAACCAGCAGCTCGACCAGTGTGAATCCGCGCGCGCGCCGCATTCACGTCTCCTGATTCGTCATGGCCCGCGCAGTGCGCTCTCAATCGCGGCAAAGCACTCCGGAAGGAACGATCGGACCGCTTTTGGGTCGACTCCCGGCACTGCCCCCACACTGGGAATCATAGCAAGACGGACTCCCAAAAAACTGTGCGAGACCGCACAATATGTCAACTTTTCCGCATTAGCGCGCAGATTTTTAAGTCGAGAACGACGAACTTAACCCTGCGGGGGGCCGGGCAACTACGCGGCTTCGCGCGAATCGACACGAAATACCTCCACCGACGCCGCGCGCTCAGGCTCCGGTGCGAGAGACGATGCTTGCGACGCCGGCCCAGTAGACGTACTATCCCCGAATCGGCGATTCCGCCGCACGTCATTTACGCAAATCTCCGCCCGCAATTCACAGCGATTCTCACAGATTTTGAGGCGCCCTGATGCAGTGCGACGCATTTCTCACCGTCCAGCAGCATATCCAAAACGAGCAGCGGCGCGCCAACCCGCATGCCAGCGGTGAGTTTTCCTGGCTGCTCTCGGGGATCACGCTGGCGACCAAGGTCGTTGCCGCCCAGATTCGCCGAGCCGGCCTGGTCGATGTGATCGGCAGCGCGGGGACCACCAACGTGCAGGGGGAAACGGTGCAGAAGCTCGACATCCTGGCCAATCAAGCCTTGCTGTCATGCTTGGGAAACCGCGGCAATGTCGGCGTGCTCGCCTCGGAAGAGAATGAAGAACCCGTTGTCACGCTCCGCGATCGGCGCTACGGCAAATACATCGTGATCTTCGATCCGCTCGACGGGTCGAGCAATATCGACGTCAACGTGAGCGTCGGCACCATCTTTTCCATTTTCCGCCGCGAAATGGACGGCCAGGAGGACCGACCGCCCGAGGCCGACGTGCTCCAGCCCGGCACGCAGCAGGTGGCCGCGGGCTACGTGCTGTATGGCGCGGCGTCGCTCTTCGTCTACAGCACCGGAAACGGCGTGCACGGCTTCACGCTCGATCCGCTCATCGGAGCCTACGTGCTGACGCATCCCGATCTCAAAATGCCCGAGAGCGGCCCCTACTACTCGGTCAACGAGGCCAATTCGGCCAGCTTTCCAGCGGGATATCAGCAATATCTGAAAATGCTGCGCGAAGGAAAAGGAGGCCGCGTTTATTCGTCGCGCTACGTCGGCTCATTGGTCGCGGATTTCCACCGCACGCTGATCAAGGGTGGAATCTTTCTCTACCCGCCGACCGGCCGTTACGGCGAGGGCAAACTCCGCTTGATGTACGAAGCCAATCCGATGGCCTTCCTCGCCGAGCAGTCGGGCGGAGTCGCCACCGACGGCCACGGCCGAATCTTGGAGATCCAACCGACCAGCCTGCACCAACGCACGCCGCTAGCCGTCGGAAGCCGCAAAGAAATGGGACTGCTCGCGGAGGTCCTGCAAAGCACGCCAGAGCACTAGGTTCCGCTCCAATCCCCTCCAGCGGACGGGTGCCCTCGAGACGGTCGGAATTGTCGTGTTCCACCGCCCGCTTTCGGGATATCTGCCATTTACAATGAATCGATAGCCGATCGCGATTGGGAGCGGCACCGACCTGATCAATTGCGGGGCCACGAACAGAAAGACACCCCACGTGACTGTGCGAGTCGTTTGCACTCACTGTCAGACTTCCCTCCGTCTGCGCGACCGTGACGCGTTGGGGCGCCGCGTGGCTTGTCCGAAGTGCCGCCAGACGTTTGTGGCGTCGATCTCTGAAGTGGAGGACGACTCTGCGGAGGTAGAGGCGCCTGCCCTGAAACGGCGTCCGCAGTCCGTTCGCCACGGCGGAGGCCGTCGGCAGCAAGGAGGCAGAATTTACTCGAGGGACTGGCGGTGGATCGCAGCGGGCGTCCTGTGCCTGGTCCTGGTTTCCGCGTGGTTCTTGGTTCCGAGGGCGCAAATACTCCGCGCTGTCAATCGCATGATTCCACTCTCCGACTCTGCCGACTCCATCCTCGACGAGGTCGTGAGACATGAGCGGGAAATTCAATCGGCGCTCGAAGCGATTCGCCAGGCTGACGCGTGGCACAAGGATCAAGCTCACCGTGCCGCGTTCGACCTGTTGAAGTCAATCCACCAGCGGGCGGACGAACTCTACCTGCGAGCCGTTCGACTCGATCCCATCTCCCCAGAGGAATACGACACCTTAAAAAAGCGGCACGAAGAGCGAAAGAGCGGAGTCAGCGCGAATGCAGGCCTGGCACTTATTTTTGAATTGCCACAACTGAACGACCCTTCGAAGCTTCTCGAGTTGCGAAACCTGGATCCCAACTCCCAAGAGGTCCAGGATGCGCTGTCGCGTCCCGGCGACGCGCGGCAAGGCGTCGAGCTGGGATACATCGAGTCGCTCGTGCTGGCCCTTGCAAAGCAGCCGCATGAGCCGCAAAACGAGCTGGAAAGGATTCTTGCCCAGAAGGCCGTGATTGAGCGCGAAACATACAAAAAGTTGAGTCATCTCGATTCGGCTTCGGAGGTCGAGAAGGCGGTTCCCTTCCTCAAAGAGCAGACCGAGCGACTGAACGAGTTGTCCGAGCAAGTCGCTCGTATCGACAATCGCGATAAGCTCCGCGCTTCTCCTGCGGTGACCGAGTCCCAACACTTCGAGGCGAGCCTGACATCCGCACAATTGGCGATGGAGCGAATTCTGTCAGCCCGCTATGGGCCAAACGAGGGCTTCCGAAAGGCACTGTTCCATTTTGGATGGGCCGGGGGGCCATTCTCCGGAGCCCAACGCGGAGCGTCCGCCCCATTCGACCTCTCTTTGGACCGCCCCCTACCGGCTCGCCGACGTTGAGTCGTCTTTGGCGTTCCCTTTGCCGTCTTCTTCCGCAAGCAGGCTCTTGATGAACTGATCGTAAAACTCCCAATTGCCCGCGGAGCCTGCGTAGCGAATCGTCCCCTTGCGATCGAGAATGAAAACGGTCGGGTAACCTTTGATCTGCCATTTCGCCCTGATGGGACCATTGGGGCCGTCCTGCCACGATCGCCAATTCGTAACATTCTTGCGCTGGATGGACGCCGCCTCCGCCCTTTTGTCGACGTTGACCCCCAACAGCACAAAGGGCCGCTTTTTCATCTTGGTGACGAATTCACGCTGATACGGGATCAGTTTGCGGCAATAGGGACACCAGCCAGCCCAGAATTCAAGCATCACAACCTTGCCGCGATAATCGCTCAGCTTGAGACGGTTGCCTTCCAGATCCTTTCCGATAATCTCGGGGGCTACGCTGCCGGGCGCCAGTTGCGGAGTTAAAGATTCCGCGAGCGCTTTCAGCGCGTCGGCCAGAGGCAGGTCGTTGACCGTTACGTCGCCGAATTCTTGATTGTTGATGCGGCGGACCAATCCGAGGGCCTGCTTGTCGATTCGCTTGAGAGCCGCCGGTTCGGAAGTCTGATCGCGCTCAATCTTCAGGTTCTTGATCAGCGCAAAACAGGCCAGACCGCGATCTTCCCGATGGGGGCTCTTATCGAGCACCGATTGCAGCAGGCGGCGCACGGCCGGGTGAGGCAGCGGCGCCGCCAGCAGGGAAACTTTGCCCATCCCCTCGGCACCGAAGTGATCGGCGAGATGTTTTGCCGCACGCGAGACGATGTCTCCCGTAAGCTGGGCGTCGGATTCGCGGACGAGGTAAATGGCCGCGACCCAAGCCTGAAACGCCGCGTTCGAGTTCGGTTGCTGCTCGGCCAGCTCCAACAGCTTCGAGCCGAACGTCTTGGCCGGATCGTGTTTGAGCAGCGACTTCACTTTTGCGGCATCGGTGGTTTTCGTGTTTTCGGCAGAGAATTTCGCCGCGGCCTGCTGCCATTCGTCGAGGATCTTGCCAACTTCTTCGTCGAGTTTCCCTGGCAGGACTTCGGCCAACGCGGCCCGCGGCGACTGCTGCCCGGCGATCG
>DASZIA010000230.1:0-9404 GCA_035949535.1 Planctomycetaceae bacterium
TTGCTGATCCATTTATCGGGAGGACGGATCGAAACTCACTTCCACGTGTTTGGGTCACTCGCGTTTTTGAGTTTTTACCGCGATTGGCGGGTGCTTCTCACGGGGACAATCGTGGTCGCGGCCGACCATTTCTTCCGCGGTCTCTATTGGCCCGAATCGGCTTACGGGCTGGCCACCGGCGCCGAATGGCGCTGGCTCGAACATTCCGCCTGGGTGGTGTTCATCGACATCTTCCTCGTCTATTCCTGCCTGCGCAGCCGCAGGGAAACGTGGGCGATCGCGGAACGCCAAGCCAAGTTGGAAGAGACCAATGCCACGATCGAACAGACCGTTAGCGAACGGACGAGTGACCTGCAGAAGCGCACGAACGAATTACAGGTAGCCTGCGAGCAGAAGAATGCCATCGTGCAGACCGCGCTCGACGCTGTCGTTGGCATGGGGGCTGACGGCCGAATCAACTCCTGGAATTCGCAGGCCGAACAGATATTCGGCTATTCCGCCGGGGAAGCCCTGGGCCGCCCCATGGCCGAGACCCTTATTCCGGAGAGGTTTCGAGCGCAGCACGAGGCGGGATTCCACAGATATCAGGAGACCGGCGTCTCGAAGGTCCTCAACACCCGTATCGAGATCGCGGCGCTCCGCCGCGATGGGAAAGAATTTCCGATCGAACTTTCGATTGCCGCGATTCGCGACGGCGCGGAGGCCAGCTTTTGCGCCTTCGTGCGGGACATCACAGACCGGCTGCAGGCCGCCGAAAATCTACGGCACGCCAAAGAGGCGGCAGAGAAAGCGAACTCCGCCAAGAGTGAGTTCCTGGCCAACATGAGTCACGAAATCCGGACGCCGATGAACGGCATTCTGGGCATGACCGAGTTGCTGCTGGATACCGACGTTACTGCGGAACAGCACGAATCGCTGGATCTTGTCAAATCGTCCGCCGAAGCCCTGATGCGCGTGATCAACGACATCCTCGATTACTCCAAGATCGAAGCGGGGAAACTCGATCTCGACCCGGTCGAATTCCAGCTTCGCGATGCCTTGGAAGACACGCTCAAGACCCTGGCGCTGCGGGCCCACCGCAAGGGTCTCGAGCTGACGTGCGAGATCGGGGCCGACGTGCCGACGCTCGTGATCGGCGATCCGGGCCGCTTGCGACAGATCATCGTCAACCTGGTCGGCAACGCGATCAAGTTCACGGAAACAGGCGAGGTCGTGGTCCGCGCTCAACTGAGAAGTCAGTCGGCGGACGGTTTCCAGCTGCACTTCGAGGTGGCCGATACCGGCATCGGCGTCCCGCTCGAAAAGCAGCAGCTCATCTTCGATCCGTTTTCGCAAGTGGACGGCTCGACCACGCGACGATTTGGCGGCACCGGCCTGGGTCTGACGATCTCATCGCAGCTTGTCGCCCTGATGGGCGGACAGATCGGCGTGCAGAGCGAGCCCGGCTGCGGCAGCACCTTCCACTTCGATGCACATTTTGCGCGGGCGACGTCGCCGGTTTCCGAAACGACGTCTTCCAACTCGTCGAAACTGAAGGGTCTTCGTGTCCTGGTCGTCGACGACAACGCCACTAACCGCCGCGTGCTCACCGGCCTTCTGCGGATTTGGGAAGCCCGGCCGACCGCCGTGGACGGGGGACGGGCAGCGATCACGGAACTTCGACGGGCGGCTGCTGCGGGCGAACCGTATCCCCTGATGCTCACCGACGCGATGATGCCCGAGATGGACGGATTTATGCTCGTCGAAGAGTTGCGCAAAGAACCGAGTCTCGCGCCGCGCACGATCATGATGCTCACGTCGGCCGATCGGCAGACCGATGCCGCGCGATGTCGGCGATTGGGAATGGCGGCCTATCTGGTTAAACCCGTCAAGGCCGACGAACTGCAGATTGCGATCCTCGCCGCTATGAGCGGCGCCGCCCGGGAGAAGCGCATCCCAGCGGCCTCGCGGCAGGATGTTACCGGCGCCGCCGGCGACGCAAAACCAGCGAAACTGCGGATCTTGCTCGCGGAAGACAACCCGGTCAATCAGCGGGTGGCCCTGCACATCCTTCAAAAAGGCGAGCATTCCGTGCTGGCGGTCGAAAACGGACGCGAGACGGTCGACGCCGTGGCGCGCGAGGCGTTTGACCTCGTGCTGATGGACGTGCAGATGCCGGAAATGGACGGCTTCGAGGCGACCAATGCCATCCGCACGAGGGAACAAATCACGGGCTGTCATCTGCCAATTATCGCGATGACGGCTCACGCGATGCAGGGGGATCGTGAGCGTTGCCTCGAGGCGGGCATGGACGAATACGTGTCCAAGCCGGTTCGCGCGGCCGAGTTGTTGCGCGTGATTCAAAAGTTCGCGCCACAATCGGCACCCGCTCGAGTTCCCGACGCGCCGGCTGCAACGACCGGCGAGCCGGTCGTGTTTGCCCGTCAGACGGCCCTCGACCGGTTCGACGGCGAAGAGCAACTTTTTGAAGAGGTCGTCGAGTTGTTCGTGAGCGACGTGTCCAATCGAATGGCCGAAATGCGGACCTCGCTCGAACAAGGCGACCCCAAGCGACTGCAGAATGCGGCCCATTCGCTGAAGGGGGCTGCCGGTTACGTGGGCGCCGAGCGCGTGGCGGCACAGGCTCTGAAACTCGAAGAATTGGGGCGCCGCGCCGATCTGTCGTCGGCGCTCGAAGACTATGCGCAGCTTGAACGCGAAATCGAACAACTCAAGCGGGCCGTCGCCGACGTGATGCCGGAACACCAGAGCATTTGAGCTTGTCCAATGAAAATCCTGATTGCCGAAGATGATCCGGTCTCGAGAACTGTACTGACCCGGATGCTCGAAAAATGGGGGCACGAGATCGTCACGACGTTTGATGGTCGGGCAGCTTGGGAAGTCCTCGAGCGCGAGGATGCGCCTAAGCTGGCCATCCTCGACTGGATGATGCCCGAAATGGACGGGCTGGACGTTTGCCGGCACGTCCGCGCGATCGATCGTCCAGAACCGACCTACCTGATCCTGTTGACGGCGAAGGACCGGGTCGGAGACATTGTCGAGGGCCTCGACAGCGGCGCCAACGACTATCTCGTCAAACCGTATGACTGGCGCGAGCTTCAATCACGGCTGCGCGTCGGGGAACGCATGGTTGCTTTGCAGCACGATCTGGCCGAGCGAGTTCGCGAGCTGCAATACGCCATGTCAAAAATCCACGAGCTGCAGGAACTCGTTCCCATTTGCAGCTACTGCAAAAAGATTCGCGACGACGGCAACTATTGGCAGCAGCTGGAAAACTACATCTCGGCCCGCACCGGCGTGCAGTTCAGCCACGGCGTTTGCCCGCAATGCTATGAGAAGGTAATCGCCGAGCTCGAGCGCGCGGCCGCTGGTTCGCGCGACGCCGTCACGTCCAGTTAAATCTCATCTCGCCTCAGCCAACGTCGGACGTGCGGCATCTCGTGTGTGGCCAGTCGATCGAGCAGGCGGGCTGGATTGCTTTCCACGACGAAGAGGTCGCGGTGCGACGGTGTGACGAAGCCTTCGTGAATCGCGTGGTCGATCAGCGCTACGAGCGGATCGAAATAACCCGCAACGTTGAGCAGGCCAATGTTCTTGCGATGAAAGCCGAGCTGCGCCCACGTCACGATCTCGAATAGCTCCTCCAACGTGCCGTACCCTCCGGGCAGCGCGATAAACGCGTCGGCCAGCTCCGCCATCAGCGCCTTCCGCTGGTGCATATCTGCGACGCGCCGCATATCGGGAACGCGCGGGTGCAACAGCTCCTTGGTGGCCAGAGCTTCGGGAATGACCCCGATGATCTCGCCGGCCGACTCGAGAACACAATCGGCAAGCACTCCCATCAAACCGACGCTGCCCCCGCCGTACACGACTCCGATTCCGCGGCGAACCAGCTCCGCGGCGAGCGCTGTGGTCGCCGTTCGATAGTCAGTCGCCTCGCCCGTCTTCGAGCCGCAGAAAACGCAAATCCGCGTTCGCGCCGTTCTGTCTTGCAAGCTTCATTCTCCCGTCGTCCGCGCCTTACAAAGCGAACCGCGGAGGACCGTGCTATCATGTCACAACGACGGCCGACAGGTCGAGGAGGAGCGCGCGGCACGGTGGCACAGCGGTTGTTGAATAAGGTCGCGGTCGTGACAGGAGCCAGCGGTGAGCTGGGACGCGCGATCGTCCAAAAATTCGTCGGCGAAGGTGCAAAGCTCGTCGTCTTTGCCAGAAATCGAGGCCGGCTTGACGAATTGGCCTCGCTTGCACCCGCGCGGATCATCGTCGTATCCGGCGACGTCACACGAGCGGCCGATCTCGAGGTGCTTCGCGAGACGACGCTTCGGCGGATGGGGGGGATCGACATCCTCGTTGCCGCCGCGGAGCATTTCCGCTCGGCCAGCTTAGAAGAGTCCGCGCCCGAACTCGTCGACGAAGCGTTCGCCGTCAACTTCCAGGGCGCGCTGCAAACGATTCGCGCGTTGGGTCGACACTTCAATTCGCTCGGGTCGATCGTACTGGTCACGGCGTCGCTCTCTGAAGAACCGCGTGCGGGCTGTAGCGCCTTCGCCGCGAGCAAAGCGGCTCTTTCCTCGCTGGCAAGCACTCTTGCCGTCGAACTTGCGCCGCGAGGCGTACGCGTCAACTGCGTCGCACCGACGCGGCGCGAAGGAAAAGCGCACGAGTCGACAGCCGCTCAGGCCGCGCTATTTTTGGCCAGCGAAGAGTCTGCTGGGATCACGGGACAGCAGATCGTAGTTAGCCCGTCGACGTGACCGCGGGACTCGAAGCCGGCCGACAGCAGCTCAGTTCTTGTCGGGTCGATCCGCCAAGATCGTCTCGAGCTGCTCGATTGCCGCGGGAGTTGCCGGATAAACCAGTGCGGCCGAGTTAGCCAGCCGCGCTTCTGTCACGCGGTAGCCGGTGGGCGCTTGTGAGAGCGGGATGAAATACGTCGCCCCCCGGCGGACTCGCGCGTCTTCCAGGTTTTCGACGTGGATGATTCCTTTGAGTCCGTTCTTTTTCCATTCATGAGAAACGGAGACTTCACCGATCGCGGGTTCGGATTCAACCTTCCCGGTGACGACAAAATCAGCGCGTAGTATTTGGTCGCGATTGAGCGTGACCGGGTTGGCGGTCAACCAAGCCATGCCAATCAAGAATGCGCACCAGGCAACCGTGAGGATGGCGGCAAAGAAAAGGGGGCCGCGAGGCGGGCGCGAAGCAGGCGCGTCGAGTTTCGTGAGCGGGGAGACGGCCGGCTGGCCTGTCACCTGCTGAAGACCTTTCGGGCGTCCAGCTGATAATTGCGGTCGAACGCGTCTTCAAAGTCGTAGACGTCGAAGAAATCGCTGAGCTGGTCGCGATCGGTCTTGCTCATCTTGCCGCGACCAATCAGCTCGAAAACGATTCGGCCGAAGTCACCCGTGCCGCGAATGCCCCAGACACGAAAGACGGTCCGCGTCATGAGCCCGAATTGCGAAAGGGCAAACTCGCGGATGCCTTCGAGCAATTCGACGCCCGAGATGTGGGCGTCCTCGGATTCTTCTCCTTCGGGGGCGGCCCGATTCAGGCTTTGTTGAGTGAACCGCAGGGCCTCGTAAACAAAATGGTAAGCGTTCGGATGATATCGAGCATCCCGCTCGATGGCCCGGCTTGTCGTCGTCATCTCAACGTGCCTCGCTCTCTCGAGCGACTTGCAGTGCGTTACGGCAATCGCTCGCTGCAGAAACGAATCGTGTCGTTTCTGCCACCCAATTGGCCGCCCTCCAACGCATGAGCAGCCGAGCGCCCGTCTGTGGTCATGCGGCTGGCAGAGTGATCCATCCTCGACCAGAACGCTTTTGAGGTTATCATCTTGGCCGGCAACTGCACAATGCGGAATTCGGGGCTGATTTGAATTTTGTCGGGCTCAATTTCGCTCCGGCCGGCGCTCGGGGGGCGGTTCGTCCTGTTCGTCGGAGGTGCGAGCCCCTCCCTTGATCACCGTTAGAATCTCCCGCTCCTCCGTCAGGACGTCGCGCGGGCCGTCATAGCGGACAAGAAGCTTCCGCGCGAGAATCTCCTGCGCCACCACTTTCCCTTGGCCCACTCGCGTCATAACAAGGGAGCCGACTTTCGGAAGGTCGCGACGGTATTCCTCGTACGTGTCGTACTCGTAACGAAGGCAGCATTTCAGTCTCCCACAACGGCCTGAAATCTTTGCCGGGTCCAGAGTTGCTTTCTGGATCTTCGCCATCTTCATCGAGACGGGCGGCATCTCCCGCAGATGCGTATTGCAGCAGACAGGCTTGCCGCAGTCGCCATAATCGGCGAGCAGTTTTGCTTCATCCCGGACGCCGATCTGCCTCATCTCGATCCGGGTCTTGTAACGCTTGGCGAGGGCCTTGACCAAGTCGCGGAAGTCGACCCGCTGCTCGGCCAGGTAGTAAAAGATTAGCCGCTCTCCGCCGAGCAGATGCTCAACATCGACCAATTGCATGCCCAGCTTCCGCTCGCCGATCATCTCGCGGCAGCCAAGAAACTCGACCCGCTCTTGCTGGTAGACTTCGTCTCGCTGGCGAGCGTCGTCGTCATTGGCCTGCCGGAGGATCTTGCCAATGCTCTCTTGGCTCTCGAGGTACTCGGTCGTCCGATCGGTGGCCTGGCAGAGTACCTCTCCCCACTCGAGGCCTCGGCTGCTGCGCACGATCACGGGCGTCGTGCGGCTGAACTTTTGCGGACCACGGACTGCGAACTCGGCAACAAGACGCATCAGGCCATAACGAACGACGTAGCGCTCGGCCGGTCGTTCCGCCGGAAACCGGCCGCTATCTTCGCTTTCGAGTTCCGCTTGTGACATAAACGGGCGGACCACTTATTAAATATTAAATTGCGATTGGCATGGGACGAGGTCGCGGTCGAATCGCGCGGCAGTTCGTGCGCAGGCATTATAAACGTGCCCACTGTCCTCTCGCCAAGGCTTGACGCCCCGGCAGTGGCAGGAAATGCGCTCGGAGTTTGCTTAGAATCGCCAAGTCTCCGTTCATTCGGTCCGGATTCGAGTCGATCGAATTCGGAAGGTTCAGCTGTCGGCCGGCGCGCTCTCGGCCAATCGCAAGAATCGAGGGAAGCGTGTCGCCGATGGGCAAGCTGTGTCAAATCGTGCCGGTCGTTGGGTCGGCAATCTGCGTCCTTTACGGCTCCTTGTCGCTACCGGCGGACGACTGGACGCAGTTCCGCGGGCCGAACGGACAAGGACGCTGTGCCCGCACCGACCTGCCCGTGAGCTGGAGCGAGCACGAGGGAATCGTCTGGAAAAAGCCGATACCCGGTCGCGGCTGGTCCTCGCCGGTCACGATGGACAACAGCATCTGGCTGACGTCGGCCGCGGAAGACGGGCACTCGCTGCGGGCTCTCTGCCTGGCGGCCGATACGGGACAGACGCGCTGGGACGTGGAAGTCTTCCGTCCCGAGAATCCCCAGCATGTGAATGCCAAGAATACGCACGCTTCGCCAAGCCCGGTCGTCGAGCTGGGACGGTTTTATGTGCATTTCGGCGCGATGGGGACCGCCTGCCTCGATTCGAGAACCGGAAAAATCCTGTGGCGGAATCAGGATCTGATCATCGATCACGGCGAAGGGCCGGGAAGCTCGCCCATTCTTTTTCAAGATCTGCTGATCGTCAATTGCGACGGCACGGATCAGCAGTTCGTGGCCGCTGTTTCCAAGGAGAGCGGCCGAATTGTCTGGAAGAAGCAGCGGTCGGTCTCGGTCGACCAGAAACGAGCCGATATGCGGAAGGCCTTTTCGACCCCGGTGCTCGTTGACGTCGCCGGCCGCCCGCAATTGATTAGCACTGGGGCCGATCAACTGAATGCTTTCGATCCACGCAGCGGCGTCGAGGAGTGGCACGTGCGGTTTTCGGGATTCTCTGGTGTTCCAATTCCGGTCATCGATCGCGATCGGGTGTACATCGTCACCGACTTCTCGCGGCCCGCTCTGTGGGCCGTCCGCGTGGGTGGGAGGGGGGATGTCACCGATTCCAACGTCCTCTGGAAGCTGACTCGGCAAGTCGGGGCCAGCTCGTCGCCCGTGCTGGCAGAGGGCCGGTTGTACGACGTGACCGACCAGGGGGTAGTGTCTTGCATTTCGCCCGAAACCGGTCGGCCGGTCTGGCAGCACCGGGTGGGGGGAACTTTCTCGGCGTCGGTTCTGTACCTGGGGCGCAATGTTTACCTTATCAGCGAACAGGGAAAGACAACGGTGCTCCGTCCGGCCGACAAATACCAGGAGGTTGCCGCGAACATCCTCGACGGCCGGATTTTGGCCACTCCCGCGGTCTGCGGCCGCTCCCTGCTCGTGCGGACCGGCACACACCTGTACCGCATCGAGGCGACGGCGGGGACCGCGACAACGTCGCGGACGCCGGAAACCAGAGGAAGCTTGCGGACGAACTGAACTGGTCCTCCTCGCAAGTTTCAATTACAAGCCAACTTGGAACCGATCCGCTCCCAGGGATCGATCGGGCGATCGGCCGACGCGCTGGCCGGCGCAGTCCTCAACCTCATCAACCCAAGCACACTGCGCCTCATGCGGATTCAGAGCCTGGACGCCTACCACGTCCGCATTCCGCTGCGCGGCAAAGTTAAACATGCCGCGCACGCCCGGACCGACACCCATTCAATCGTTGTGGGCTGCCGGTTGGTCGACGGCACCGAGGGTTGGGGAGAAGGGTTGCCACGTTCATACGTCACAGGAGAGACGATCGAGACCGTTTGGGACCAATTCCGCGCGACCGACTGGCCCCGAATGCTGGGCGAGAGCTTCTCCGATTTGAGCGAAGCGGTCGCGCTGTGCGAGCGGGTTCGCTTCGACGGCGGAAATCTGTCTGGACAGCGAGACTGCTTCGGCAACTCACTGCGATGCGCGATCGAAATTGCCGTCCTGGATGCAGCCGCCCGGGTCTGCGGTCGCCCGTTGTCCGATGTCACGTCGCTGATTCCCGAAACGGCCGACCTGGTTCAAGACCGCCAACGCGTGCGCTATAGCGCGGTCCTGACCGCGCTCGCGCCCGTCAAGTCCGTGCTTCGCGGTCTGGCCTTCCGGCTGTTCGGATTCAATGAGTGCAAGATGAAAGTCGGCATGACAGGGGCCGACGACCGAACGGCTGTGCTGCGGGCACGCCGTGCTCTGGGCGGCGGCTGCGACTTGCGAGTCGACGCCAACGGGGCCTGGACGTGCCGGGAGCTGCAGGCCCGCGTGTCGCCGCTCGCGTCGCTGGGCGTTTCGTCGCTCGAGCAACCCGTCCCCCATGAGGAAGTCAACGGACTGGCGGCGATCCGCCCCCATCTCGGCATTCCCGTTATGCTCGACGAGTCGCTGTGCAGCCAATCCGACGCCGAGCAGGCGATCGAACGCGAGACGTGCGACCTGTTCAACAT
>DASZIA010000231.1:0-6035 GCA_035949535.1 Planctomycetaceae bacterium
GAGCGAACTGGCTTCGCTCGGTCATCCAATTCGTGACGATTGAAGCTGAGGCGCCCGCCAGCGATCCGAGCAGAGCCGCCGTCGCCGTGATCATTGAGGAGTCCATCGAGTTGCCTCTTTGCAGATTGCCCGTCACTTCGAGAAATCGCAGTCATGCTCCTGACTGATCTCGGCCACGATGGCTTTGGTCAGGCAGTCGGCGGCGATGAATTCCGCACCCTGCCGGTGCAGGGCGACCAGACAGGCCCGGCCCGCGGCGTCGATGGCCGTCACCTCCGTCAGGTCCACGCGGAGGAGTGCTTTGTGCTCGCGGGTCACGGCAGTTTGCCAGCACTCCTCCAGCGCCTTCACGCCCTCTCTTTCCAGCCTCCCTTCGAGCTGGAAGGTGAGTGCTTCTGGCTGGTCATGAACAGTGATTCGGAGCATTGCCTGTCTCCTGTATTTGACGTGCACGCATCTAAAGCAGGGCCTGTGCCGGGCGGCGTCCCGTGCAGCCAACTCGCCTCGTAAGGAAGGCGGCGATGGTGACTTGCGGATTTCGCGGATGGAATCGACGCAAGAAAAGAACGACAAGTGCCAATGGCCAAGTGCCAACGGCCGGTCACAGCCGCCAATCGGCTGGCACTAACGGGGTTTGGAAATGCCGAGCTTCTTCAGCTTCCACTGCAACGTGGAGCGCTTCATACCCAGGCGGGCGGCGGCCCCATTCGGCCCGCCCAGCACCCAGCCAGTCTCACGGAGGACAACGAGGATGTGCTCTCGCTCCGCATCGGCGAGCGTGACCGCTGCGGCGGCCGGCGCCGGGACCTCCGTCCGAGCAGGCGGCAGGTCGCCAGGAGGAATGTGAAGTGACGAGCCCGAGGAGAGAATCACTGCCCGTTCGATGACATTCTGCAGCTCACGGACGTTGCCCGGCCACGGATAGTGCACCAAAGCATCCATGACGGAGGACGGGATTGTTTCGATCCGTCGCCCCATCCGCCGGGCGAACTGCTGAGTGAAATGGCGGACTAGTTTTGGGATGTCGTCACGGCGTTCTCGCAGCGGTGGTAACATCACAGGAAAAACGTTCAGACGGTAGTAGAGGTCTTCGCGGAAACGGCCCTCCGCGACCATCGCAGCCAGGTCGCGGTGCGTGGCTGCTACCAGCCGCACATCGACTTTGATCGTCTTTGTGCCACCGAGACGCTCGAACTCCTGCTCCTGCAGCACGCGGAGCAGCTTGGGCTGCAGCTCCGCAGGGATGTCGCCGACCTCGTCCAGGAACAACGTTCCTTTGTCAGCGAGTTCGAAACGCCCGACTTTCTGGCTCACGGCCCCGGTAAACGCACCCTTTTCGTGGCCGAACAGTTCGCTCTCCAAAAGGCCCGTGGGGATGGCCGCGCAGTTCAGTTTGACGAAGGTGCGGCCCTGCCGCGGGCTCAAGTTGTGAAGTGCCCGGGCGACGAGCTCCTTGCCACTGCCAGTTTCGCCGCGAATCAGGACCGTGGAGCCCGTCGGGGCGACCGTCTCGACCTCCTTCAGCACTCGCAGGAGGGCCTCGCTTCCTCCGACGATATCCCCGAAATTGTGTTCCGTGCGGACCTCTTCTTCCAGGTAGGCGTTTTCCCTGGCCAGCCGGTCCTTGAGTGCCGCGATTTCCTGAAAGGCGAGAGCGCTCTCTACAGCCACGCCCACCTGGTTGGCGACCTGTTGCAGAAAGTCCAGGTCAGCCGTGTCGCAGGCGGACGGCTGTTTCCAGGCGAAGACTAGCGCACCCAGCCGCCGTCGAGCCGTGGTCAGCGGCACCTCGCACAGGCACTGGATCCCGTACGAATGCACTCGTTCCAACAATCGCGGCCAGCGCCTCAGCTCCTCGGCGTTCGAGATGATGAGCGGCTGCTGGGTCTGCCAGACGAGACCCGCTGGGTCGTCTTGAAGAGGCAGGGCTATCGCGGGCGTGAGCGGGCCGGGCTCGGAGGCAGCCCCGACGTGCAAGCGCATGGTGTTGGTCGCTGCCTCGTGGAGGACTACGACGACGTAATCGAAGCTCACCAGTTGATGAAGCCGGCCGGCCAGTTCTTGGAACAGCCCCTCCAGATCGCGATGCGAGATAATTGCCTCCGAGACGGCAAGCAAGGCACGATAGCGCTCGCCGCGAACCTCTGCTTGCGCATCACCCTGAGACCCTGTCATGGCGAATGCCCTGAACGGCTCCTGACGAAATTTTGAGTCCTGCTGTTCGCAGCGCGTGAGCGAACGAGATTCTAGCGTACCCTAGGAATAGGAGCACGATGCACGGCATCAGTTTGGACACTCTGAGGCTGTGAGCGGCAACCCAAACGCGAGCCCGAGGACCTCCGCGTCTTTCGCGAAAAGCCAAGCGTTTTCCGTGATCGTCATTAAACGACCGATAAGTGCCGCGTGACGGGCACCGGAAAGTCATCCGTTTTTTGCCACACGTTCCGCGTCCCGAAAACTCATACGTTATCGCGGAGTCGCGCCTGGTCCCGTCACGGAAGACAAAACGCCCCCTCGATCTGCGGCGTAAATCGAACGTTTTTCTGCATGTGAGGATCGACATTAGCGCGACCTCGCGCCGGCTGATTCCTTGCGCCGCGTGGTAGCGGGAACGCGTTCGACCGTCATCGGCTCGCCCGCTTCCCGCATCAGAGCAGCGCGCTGGGAGTATTTTGAAGAAGTAATAGATGCGCCGTCGCCCCGGCTGCAACTCGGTTTGGGTGCCACGCCGTAAGAGCGACACACTCAATGGGACCGTGGACTCCGACCTCGACGCGAGGCTGGATTTCCTTAACCTTGCGTTCAAAATGTCGCACGAATCAGTGGCCGGCATACCAGTCGTAGCCGCGCTCGGCCCAATAGTCGGCTGGCCGCTCGTCGGTGAAACGTATCGTTCCGATCCACTTGATGTACTTGATCCCGTATTTGACTGGGATGACCAGCCGGAGCGGCGCGCCGTGCTCCGGAGTCAGTGGTTGGTGGTTCATCGCGTAGCAAAGCAATGTTTGCGGGTGCACCGCGCTCTCGATGTCGAGCCCGACGTAATAGCCCATGTCCGGCGTGGACAACGAGACGTAACGAAACAGGTCCGAGGGAGAACCTTCGAGATCGGCCGGTTTCCCCGAGCGCGTCGCCTTGCCAAATCGCAGGGCCAGGTCGGCGAGTCGAACGCCGGTCCAGTACACCGGATCGCTCCAACCTTCGATGCATTTGAGCTCGGTCACCGTGTCGACTTCCGGCAAGGTTTTGATCTGGTCCAGCGACAACATCAGCGGCTTCGCATCCGCTGAGTTCTCCACGCGCAGCGACCAGGTTGCCGGATCGATCCCGTTTCCCAGCCCGAGATCTCCGTTGGGCCGCGGCATCCGTGCAACACTTGTCGGAAACGTTCGCGCTAAGCGAGTCGGCCGAAAATATGCCTCGGCGAGCTTCGAATTCCATTCCAACATCCGGCGCAGCGGCCACGGGATGCCGTCTGCGTCGGGCCGCGTTCTCAGCCAGCCCCATCCGGCGAGCCCCGCTAATCCGGCAATCGCCCCGGTGGCAAAGCTGCGACGTGTCATTCTTCGAGTCCGCCGCTCGACTTCCCGGTCATTCGGATCTGGCAGCGGCGCAACCGGGGCTTTCATTAAGCACCTCCACCGGGCGCCTTTCGCATTTGATGATCCGCGACGGTCTGGGGCGGCGTCATCGCGGGTTTCAACAGCGAAACCGCCGCCGATGCGGGCGCGCTGAGGACCTCGTAACCGGTGACCATCGCGCGAAAATTGTTCCAACCGGCCCGGATCACCTGCGAGATATGCACCACGAAGAACAAGACATAGCCGAGAGTCAGTACAAAGTGCTCGACACGCGCGGCTTCGTATCCACCCAGCAGCCGCGTCAGCCAGCCGAGTTGCACGGGCTTGTAAATCGCAAGGCCGGTGATCAGCGAGCAGGCCCCCATCGCCACAACGCCCGTATACGCGATCCGCTGCGCCGCGTTGAACTTGCCCTGCGGCGGCAGACTCTTGACGAGCTTCAAATCGTGCAAAACGACTTGAATCGCCTCGCGGAACGATCGGCGATTGGGCAGCAACTGCCTCCATTCTCCGGAGGCGAACGTGTACGTCACGTAGAGCACGCCGTTGACGGCGAAGAACCACATCAAGAAGAAATGCCAGGCCATGCCCTCGGCCAGCCGGAATCGCAGATTCAGCGCGCGATAGAACCAGTCCGGGAAGAAGTGGAACAACGTGAATCCGCCCCAGCCGATGCAATACACGTCGTTGGCCCAGTAGATCAGCAGACCACTCCACAGCATGCCCGCCAAAAGCGGGACATTGATCCAATGAAACCACCGGATGGCCCGCGGATGTTTGGCTTCCAGTCGTTGCATGGCAAGGTACTCGGCAACCGGACAACGGTTCCGGGAACGCGCTGAAGCTGCGACGAGTCGATCACGGAGGGACGCCCGATTACTTGCCGTCCCCCATCTTGTCGGTGCCCATCTTGCTTGATTCCATCTTGTTGGAACCCATTTTGTCTGAGCCCATCTTGTCGGAGGACATTTTGTCGGAGGACATTTTGTCGGAGGACATCTTCTTGCTTTCCATCTTTCCTCCGCTGCCGGAATCCGACGGGCCGCATCCGGAAATACCCAACCCGACCAAAGCGACGAGAGCGGCGCACAACAAGGCGAGTGAGAAGCGAGGCATCATTCTCTCCAGTTCTTAATGTTCCACGATTGGAAATAAGGCATTGGTCAGCAACCCGAGAACGCAACGACCGTGCCGGCGGCCTCACGTGCGACTTCGTCGCAGCATGCGAAGCCATGAAATGATCGGAAGATGGTGCTCTTGCTGATTTTCGAACTAGCAGTCGACCGTCCCCTCCAAGTGGAGGTGTGAAGAGGAGTCCGCAAGTCTGCACCCGCGGGCGTGGGAACTATTGAGACGGTCGCCTCAAAATTGGCCCAGTGCGCGCCCAATCCGTGGGATAGCCGGCCGCTCGTCGTGTTTTCTGTTGGAAGGAGAACGGATTTGGTAATTGCCTGTAAACGATCGGTTCGCTTTTCGTGGAAGGCACGGAACCACCGCGGCACTTATCACGTTCGGTCAAAGCCGGGGAGGCTTCGGCTGCGTTGGCTTTGGTCCGAACGCCCGCGCTGTATCACGCTGCGGCCGGCGTGTCCGTGACAGAACACGCTGTCGCGCGAGCTCCTTAATCCCCTGGTCCTTGTAATCCGCGCTGGTCAACGACGCCAGAAAAGCAACGAGATCTTCGATTTCCGGCTCTGTGAGAGCCAGTGGCTGGATATCCTCGTCGAGCCAAGGATTTTTGAGGCCGTCGCCCTTGTTGTAATGGTCCATCACGTCCCAAAGAGTCTCCTGCGAGCCGTCGTGAAAATAGGGAGCGGTGAGCAGCAAGTTCCGAAGGTTGGGCGTTTTGAAAGAGGCTGTGTCGCTCTCCTTCTTGGTGATCAGGAACCGTCCCAGCGCGGACAACTCCGTCTGGATGGCCGCGCGATCGATGGCCGCAGGGTCGCCGGAATTGACGAGTTTCTCGGCCTGGCGGGCGAGGCCGACGACGTTATGCCTGATGATGCCGATTCCAATGTTGTGAAAGTCGTTGTCGATGAAATTTGTGACATCCTTCTTCGTCTCAGTCAGCGCGTGGCACTTGTTGCAGCGAGCCTTGGTGTTGAAAAGTTCCCAACCGTGTTTCGCGGCTTCGTCGATGGCAGTCTGCTCTCCCGCAACGAAGTGATCGAATGGCGAATCAAACGACACGAGGGATCGCTCATAAGAAGCAATTGCGCGCAGCAAGCTGGTTCCGTCCGGCGCGCCACCGAAAACCCGCCGGAACGCTTGTTGGTATTCCTCGATGCCGGCGATCTTGGACACAGCCGAATTGAGGCTGGGCTGGCCCATTTCCGCGGGATTGACGATGGGCATCGCGGCCTGATCCTCGAGCGTTTTCGCCCGCCCATCCCAGAACTGCGTCTTGTTATAGAGTGCATTCAGAACGGTGGGAGCATTGCGCTGCCCGGCGCG
>DASZIA010000232.1:0-12181 GCA_035949535.1 Planctomycetaceae bacterium
AAGCCTTAGTTCTGAGGCGTCGATGTCTTCTGGATCGATCGTCCCGGAGGGACAGCGCGCTTCCGAAGCGCCGCGCGAGCCCTCGCCGATTGCGGGTCGCACGTCTCTCGGCAAGTATCAAATCCTGCGAGAGCTCGGCTCAGGCGGAATGGGGACGGTCTATCTGGCCGTCGACTCGAATCTGAAGCGAACGGTTGCGCTCAAGGTTCTGCACAAGGATCGCGCCACCAATGACACACTCGTCCGCCGATTCGAGTCAGAGGCCCAGGCGGCGGCCCAGCTCAAGCACGAAAACATCGTTACGGTCTATGACGCCGGCCAGATCGACGGACACCTGTTCATTGCGCTGGAGTTCGTCGACGGCACCGACATCCACGAGCTGGTCGCCAAACGCGGCGCCATTCCGCTGAAACGCTCGGTCGGCTTCATCAAGCAGGTCACCCGCGCTCTCGACCACCTCAATCAGCGGGGAATTATCCACCGGGACATCAAACCGTCCAACCTGTTGTTGACCAAGGAAGGCACCGTCAAGCTGACCGATCTGGGACTGGCCCGAGCGGTCGACGAGTCGCTCCAATCCAACATCACGCGAGAAGGGACGACCGTCGGCACCGTCGATTACATGGCGCCCGAGCAGGCCCGCAACAGCCAGTCTGCCGACATTCGCAGCGACATCTATTCGCTCGGCTGCACTTGGTACCAGATGCTCACCGGAGAGCCCCCTTTTCCCGAGGGAAGCGTCACCAACAAGCTCTACTCGCACATCTCAAAGGCTCGGCCCGATCCGCGGGCCTTCAATCAAACGGTGCCTGACGAAATCGTCGCCGTCATGCACAAAATGATGGCCCGCAAGGCTGATGACCGTTACCAGACTCCCGCCGAGTTGCTCAACGATCTCGACAATTTGGGGTCCGGATATAAACGGCTCGAAGAGGTGTTGCACGGCGACGGCGATGAATCGAACACGTCGCCGGCCACTTACGCGACTCCCGCATACGGTTCGCCTCTGCCGCTGCCCCCTCGGCACCCGCTGAGGCCGGCCGCAAACGACTCTGATAGCGGCAACCGTGCCGAAACCGAACGGTCGGTTCCGGAATACCGCATGCCGTCGCGCCAGATGCCGGCACCAGCCCGCGACGCTCCTGCTCCGCCACGCCAAGTGCCACCGCCGGCCAGGCAGATGCCGCCTTCCTCCCGGCAAGCGTCGAATTCGTCTCGAGAAGCGCCCGCGCCATCTCGGCAAGCGGTGACGCCCCCAGGACAGATACCGACACCGACCAAGACGGGCACCGCAGGCAGGCAGGCTTCCCGTGCCGACGCTCTTCCGTCAAAGGTCGGTGCCACCAGTCGGAAGGCACCGACGCGGCGAGGAGGCGTCGTCTCGAACGAGCCGGTTGCGACGTCCCGCGACCCAAACCGGCCGCTTGGAGAATTGATCCCGTCAGTGCCTCCTTCTTGGCTGCCGTTGGCCAAGCAGATTGGGGCCGCGGTGGCGGCTGTTGTCGCGCTTGGTTTTCTCGCCTGGATCACAGAACCCTACTGGAATCCGCAAAAACTCCCCGCCGGCACCGAGCGGTCGCGAAATCCTTTCGATCGCTCAGAGGCCGATGCGGCCCAGCCAGTGGCAACGGTCAATGATGACGCGAGTAAGAAGTCTGCGACGAACGGAAAGTCAGAAGCCAACGGCAAATCGAAGTCGCAGACGACTGGCAAGGCGGCCAAACCAGTTGTCGTCACTGACGCGAACAAGCCTGGGGCGGGCGACAAGGCGCGCGCCACTTCGATCCCGGCTCGGCCCGCAGAACGCGAGGAGCTCCCAAGGTGGATCGACGATCTCTGGGATCCGCACCCCACCTCTACCCCGAAAAGTCCACCCCTTCAAACCATCACAGTCGGCCGCGTGGGCAAGGATCCGGCGGCCCAGGCATCGTCATTGACCGACGCGCTCGCACGACTTCCGGCCGAGGGTGGGGTGATTGAGTTGCGGGGACCCGGCCCGTTCCTGTTGCCGTCACAGCGGATCAACAAGCGGCGCCAGGTGATCTTCACCGGTATCAGTCCGCACGAAGGTCCGGCTCGCGCAAAGAACGCCGCCGGCGATGCTCGGCCGATGATCGTGATCGTGCCCCCGCCCTCTCTGACGGCGGCGAAAGTCCCCAGCGGCATTGTCGCCAACGAGACTTCGCTGACTTTTTATGGAGTCGACCTCGTTGCCTTCGCTGATGCATTTCGCAGCAACAACCCGCTGCACCTGATCGACGTCCATTCCGGGGACCTGATCGTCCAGAACTGCGCGCTGACGTTAATCGGCACACGCACGGCGCCCACGATTGCCTTTTCAATCTCGTCGGCCGGCCCTGCGCCGGTCGATGGTCGCGCGCCTCGCCTGCTCCTGGATCGTACGGTCGTTCGGGGCAGCGAGCTCGGAGCGATCGCCGCCGACTGCCGGTCTCTCGACTTTCTGGCGATTAATTCATTGTTGGTTACGGGCCAGACCCCGATCCTCACGCTGACGTCAACTTCCACCTTCACTCCCCCCTCGCCTCCTCCCGCGGCGACAGCGAACGCCAATCCAGGGCGCATGATGCGATTCTTTTCGTGCACGGGGTGCAGCGGCCAATCGGCCGTTTCAATTCGCGCCAATGCCGACTCGTCTGAGCCGCCGGCAACCGAGTTCTTGATCTTGAATTCGACTTTCGGAGTGTCGGCCCAAACGCAGTTCCCGATGGTTTTGCTGGCGAACTGGCCACCGCTGCCGGAATCGAGCGAGAATTCGGCACGCTTCAAGAAGCTCTCTTGGAAGAGCCAATCATTCGTGGCACGTGGTTGGCAGGATCTCGTCGGCAGCGCTACGGGGATCACTCTGCATGTTCGAGACGCCGAAAATTGGGGGCGGTTTTGGGGTGATCCGCACTCGAGCGTCGAGTGTCAGTCCTCGCCCTTTCCCACAATCGGCGACATTGCGGCAGTCGCTCCGCCGCATTTCAAATCGGAAGGCTTGCTGCTGCACGATGCGGGCGACACGTTGCCGCCCGGCTGCGACGTGGCGTTGCTGGCTGTCAGCAATCCCGACATGGTTCGTCGCGCCGACGCGTTTTCCCATCGACTCCCTGCGATATCGGAACTCGACGAAGAAGCGGCCGGCGGTCCCTCGGTGCGCGAGATCGATCTCGACAATCCCAAGAAAGCCGACCTGGCGAAATCGATCAATCCAGCAGACTGGCCGAGCGGCACGCGATTCCTCGTCCACGGCACGAAGAAGAAGAAATGCAGCCCCATCCGAGTCGCAAACCGCTCGCTCTCGATCGAATTCGACAAGGGGCTCGAGCTCGCCTTCGATGACCGCAAGTCCGATGCCTCCGACGATCGCAACGCGTTTATCACGGTCACGGGAGGCTCGATCGAGATCGTCAATGCGACGATGCGCATGGAATCGTCGACCAGGTCTGCCACCCACAGATTGTTGGACGTTCGCGGCGGTAAATTTTCGATTCGCAACTGCAACCTGTTGGGGCCGCGGCACGACTACCCCGGCTACGAAGAGTTGATCCGTTTTTCGTCGAGCCAGGATGAATCGATTCCCGCAGGCGAAGGCGAAGCTCTCACCGGCTCGATCCGCAACAGTTTTCTTTTGAGTCCCCGCAACCTGTTTACGGGCGATCTCTCGGCGCGAAATCTCGTCTTGTCGAATTCGCTACTTGTCTCGGGGGGGCGACTCTTTAACGTGCGCTTGCCCAGCGGTTCCGGTTCGTCGGTCCTCGATCTGCGGGCTTGCACGTTGTCAGCCGGCGGGGAGTGTTTTCATTTCAACGCGCGATCCGCCGACGGTGCCTCCAACCCGGCTCGAGTGTTCGTCGAAAATACGCTCTTCGCGCCGCCGGTTCGCCGCACCGACGGCAACTCGTCGCGTTCAGCGCTGATCGGCTCAGCCACGGGCGAGTCTTTTCGCGAGCGCGTCGACTGGTGGGAATACGCCAACGCCTATAGCAGTTTGATCCAGCTGCCCGGCTCGAGCGAGGCAGCCAAGTCCGATGCTTCCGTGGACTCGCTGGAGGGCTGGCAACACATTGCGGGCCCGGCGCACATCGTGCGGTCGATCGGGGGGACCGGTGCGGTTCTGCTCCCAGGCGACGTGTCGACGATCAAAGAGGTCGAGCGCGAAGAGTTTCGACTCAAGCCCGAGGCACTGGCGGCCACCTGGTCCGACACCGGCAAGGCCGTGGGAGCCGAATTCGACTCGCAGCCGACGACCCGCCGACCGAAGGGACGCCCGACACCAAAACCCGTGGCGCCCAAGAAATCGGTGCCCCAAAACACGAGCGGCGGGATCTAGTCGCCGTCCGACGCACCCGCCGGTCCGCCGTCGATTCGCGGCGCGGGTCCAATCGCTGTCACAAAGCGGGCGGAAGGCGAGCTTAGGATAAACTCTTTAAATCTCACAGACCGTCGGATCGGGGCGGCCGACTTGAAGACGCAGGCTGTTGTGGTCGCGAAAATGGCTCCGAAGACGTGTGATCACACGGCAATGGGGCTAACCACTGGAAAGGAGGACTTTCCAGTACTACGCTCCCAATTCGATCGGCCCCCCCTTGGTCAACGGGGCAATTTTGTGGCCCGTACAGAGACACAAAGCAATCTGTGCCGCCCTCCGATCGCTTACCAGTCCTCACCCCCAGGGCCGGACGATCCGCAGCTCTGGTAATCGACGCTCGGTGGACCGAGCCCGCCGAGCCTGGCCGCATTCTGATACCAGAGGTTCGCGAGAGCATTCAAGTAATTAAGCGCGTGGAGTGTGTCGTCCATCTGAGTCTCAGGATGGAGGTAGCGCACAGAGCGGTTCTGGGGATCGTATTCCGCCGTTTCGCAGTAGATCTCGCGCAGCAGAGGAGCACACTCTGCCAGTTCGGGAAATGCGATGCGCCGCATCTTAATCCGGTGGAAGACTGCGCCGATCGAGGGTGATCGGGCGATGATCCAACTCCACCATCGGCCGCGGTACGACTTCGGCGCATGATCCGTGGCCGCATACTGCATTCCGAAGAGCTTGGGAAGCCGGGGGAGCCGGTCGAGCAACAGGCCGTTGTAGACGGTCCCATTCCCAGCTCCGTCGGCAGCGACCCCGCGTACCTGGAATCGCTCGCACACATCGGCGACCGCCTGGACGACGCGATTCGGATCTTCCTGCGCGGGAATGGCGATCATCTTCCGGACATCGAGCTGCCCCTTATTGGTCATGTAGCCGAGGACCAGCACGGTTCGGGAAACTCCGCCCCCACCCCAATCGACTCCCGCGAAGATTCGGTCGCGCAGGCGCGGGTGAATTTCATCCAAACTGTTCGCCATTGGGTGCTCTGTACAGCAGGCCTCGACCTCTTCGCGCGTCACGATGTGATCACCCAAGGTCGTGGGC
Organism: Planctomycetaceae bacterium; assembly: GCA_035949535.1. Classification (GTDB taxonomy): domain Bacteria; phylum Planctomycetota; class Planctomycetia; order Planctomycetales; family Planctomycetaceae; genus DASPSM01. The sequence continues at coordinate 5,411 of DASZIA010000232.1, forward strand.
AATCCTAAACACTCGTTGCGAAACGTGGCCGGATCATAGGTTTTCTGCTTTACTAGCAATTCCTGATGGGTCACCCAAGGCACCATCAGGTGGTTGATCCAATAACCGTCTCCCCACTCCGACTGCGGATTGCGCGGCAACCACAAGCCCTGCCGAGGGTCGATCGGCTGCTGGCATTTTGGGCATGTCAAGGACGCCGGGCCGATACACGATTCGTCGAGGATCACCCGGATCTGGCACTCCCGACACGGAACCTGCCATTCGTAGGCGGTCGACTGGGAATAGACCGCTTCGAGATGGTTGTCAATCGATTTGGGCGTTCCCGTCAGAATCAACTTGGCGATCTGCGAATGACTGAGCGTCTCTTCGATGACTGGCAGTCCGCCCGCCGCAATGTCCTGGAATTCATCCACGATCAGCACGTCTGCGTCCAGCCCGCGGACGGCGTCGGCTGTGTGATACGCGGCGCGCACATAGACTTCGGAACCGTTCGCGAAACGCTGATTCATCACCTGCGGCTTACGTCCTTTTTTTCCCAGCAGCACGCGCTGGATGACACGGCTGCCCTCGATCGTCACCAAGAGACGCGAACGGCTAAAGACGCGCGCTTGTTCCTGGCGCGGAAAGACGCAGACGATGTGGATTCCCGGATAGCAAACAGCCAGATAGTTGATTGAATTCACGAGGAAGGTTGACTTCTCGACTTGCCGGCTGGCTCGGATCACCAGCCGCCGCGCGTCGGACTGGTACACCGCGGGGAGATACGGACGCCCCTCGAATGAGATCGGCCGCTTCTTCAGGTGAACGAACTCGCGCGTGAACGTAAAGCGATCAAGCTTCATCATCGTTAACCTCCCGCAAGAGCTCCGCCAGCTGGTCGTCGGTCAAGAGGGACTCCAAGAGGGCGATGAGTTTCGGATTGTCGCGGCACGCCTCGACCAGTTCGGGTTGGTTCGGGGCTCCCGGCGTCGCGGTCTGACACCGCATCACGATGTGGCTGGACGTGCTGATACAGCGGATGACGGAATTGGCCTTGGCAGGGGTGAGGAGTCCGAGGGTCACGAGTCCGGACACTTGCTGCAGCTGATCAACCAGCTCGGCGGGGCTGGGCATCTGCGGAGCGCGGCGATGCCGGGCTTTCGGCCGCTCCGGCTCCTCGTCACCAGTTGGTCTGTTCTGGTGTTTTGAAGTGCGTTTTTTGGACGTCTTTTCGTTCGGCGTCTCGGCCGGTGACGGAATCAGTTCGTCGGGCATGAATTTCCTCCCTGAAGACACGTTGTTTTTCGTTTTGCAAAAAATCGCTTCGGCGGGCGCCTGCCTCAGCAGCCGGCACCAGCGAGTTCCTTAAGAGCCCGCACGTCGAGCCCGGCCAACAGGCGATCCGCCTCCGGTGAGTCGATCGCTTGGCGGATGCGCTCGGCCAGGGCCCGGACCGTTTTTTCGCGGCGGACTCCCGTGATGTCGCAGAGTGCCTCTGTCGAGGTCCGCCGATCCTGCAGGATCGCCGCAATCGCGCCGAACCAGACGCACAGCGCCAACGGGGACCGTGCCAGGACCGTCCCGCTCCGCGCGCTTACCTGCCGCCGGCAGTGTCGGCACTGCCATTGCTCGCGGCCGCCCAGCCACTTTCCATCGGCGCCCCCGCACGACGGACAGGGCAGTTTTCCGTGGTCGCGGCGTCGCTGGAGATAGCGCATGCAGGTGGCCTCATGGAAGCGGAGCGGTGACTCTGTCTCCGGCGTCAAAACGGCGTCACTGCTGCCGCGCAACTCACGGAGGCGCGCCAGGGCTGATAGGAAGCCCTTTTCGTGGCTGCGCCGATATCGCGTCACGCGATCGATCGTCTCGGTGCCGCAGGCGGCGGCCAGGACGAGATCTACCCCGTCGTCTTCGTCGACCTCTGCGTCTGAGATGCTGCTCAGGCCGCGGGCCGACGTTCGCAGCACGGCCTCTTCGATCAGCGTCGCACGCTCGAGCGCAGCCGCATGGCGGGCGAGCTCCTCGACCAAGTAAACCTGAGTCGGGGTAGAGGGTTGCCATTCGGCTCGAAATCTCTGACGGTGTCGTTCGAGCAACTCCGGCCCCAGGATCTGCGGAAGGTATTTTCTCGCCGTGAGACCATGAGTGGCCGCGTTCGCTGCGCGAGGCGGCGGTTGCCGCGGCACCGCTACTGGCCCCGCTGAGGCGCCATGTTCCTCTGCCATCGCCCTTGGAGTGCTCACATCGTCGGTAATGGCTCTGCCCCGAAGGGGACTTTCTGAATTCGGCATTTTACAGTACTCCTACGCTCGGCCGTGTCGAGATGCTGAGCTAGCCAGAGCACGGGATCGGCGTGCACGGCTCTACCTTGTCCAGCTAGAGGCGCCACGATCCCGATACGTCGTCCCATGCCTCGCCACGCCGGCCGGCCGATCGACTGCACTTCGTCGCCGGCGTGCGGTCGTCGAATCACACCTACGTGCATCTCTCGTTTCACACTTTTCAACATCGAGGAACAAAACTCTTTTCTTCAGTTTCTTCAGTCAAAACCCCCAAATTTTCTTCAGTCAAGAAAAATAAATTTTCGCCTAGACAGGCTAGCAATCCTGCGGTATAGGCCATGGGGTCTGCGCTCGAGTAACACGCTGCGCACCAGGAGCTCTATCTGCTGCGCTTTGCAGTAGAAGTGAATCGCAAAGCCAAAATCCAAGTGATTCGACGGCGACCGGATCTCGTCTCGGCACGCAAGACCGTCAGGGAACGTGGCAGTGCCGCTATCTCGGCCAGATCGATCGTGGGCCGAGTGGGAAGGATCTCTTGGGGGCCGGGCCCACCGGTGTCGGATTCATGGGCCGCAAGCTCTTGAAACGCCGGCTACTGTCGAACGCCCGCGCGCGGAATCCCATCAGATTCGTTGGTTGCGGCAGGCTTGGCCAAGCCGTGCGGGCGGTTTATTGCTGCACCGCTGATTCCCCTCTGCCAAGCGAATCGTAGTGGCCCTTGCAGCCATTCTGCATTCGCCGGCTTCGCGGTGGTCGCCTTCCGCCATGCTGATGCCGGGCTCAACCCCGCAGACGTTCGATGGCCCGACCGCTGGGTGGCTGCGAGCGGTCAGATGCCGGCGAACTAAATTTTGTGGCTAGTCGTGGCATAGTGTTTTGGAGGGTCATCTGCGGCGTGCCTCAGCGACCGCGAAGGTCTACGGACCGGTTCGGCGCGCCGCGTCGAACTTGCCTCGAATACAGCCACCGCCCAGGAAGACGTAAGAGAGCGCGCTCCCACGGCCTGCTCGTTCCGGCCGCCGCCAGATCGTGGGGTCGTCGGCGAATCGCCGCTAGAGCGCGGGAATTGAGCGCTCGCAGTACGACCACCCCGAATGGACCCCACCACATTGTGGTTGGCTGGGATCAGGATGAGGCGGCCCGAGAATCGCTCGACCACGCGCCGTGGGAAACCCTGCGCGCGCCATCTTGCCGGCGATTCGAGGTTCCCAGGCTGCGTCTGACCCAACCTCTCCGCTCCGACTGGAGGTGGCGATCTCGGTCCAGTGCTCGTACTGAGTGCGCGGGTGACCGGAGCCCCTCGGCGAATCATCGACTGAGAGATCGCTTTCAGCCTCGGATGGGGCCACGACGACTGAATCCTCGTGTTGATCGGCCTGTTTGCCAGGTTCACCGCGAGCGGCCTTCTGCTGGCGATCGGTCTGACACCCCTGAGGGTGTTGGTCCCGACCGGCAGCCGGCCCGCCATGCCGTTTGATCAGTAGCGTGCTCTGCGTGGACGCGGGGCGGTTTGTGTTTCTCTGACACAGACTGCCCCCGTGGACGGGGACGGTCTCGACATCTTGGGAGATTCGATTCCATGATCCGTCCCCGATCATCTCAGCGCGTGAAACCGGTCCCCGCTAACGACAGTGTTCGATTTGTCGCCATGATCCCCGGGATCCGAAAGCAGCTGCGTTTTGCTTTCCGGTACTCGCCAGCGGCCGTCCGCAAAGAGCGAATCGACGACGCCCTCGCACAGGCGTTCGTTCTGTTTGCGCACTTGGTGCTCCGCAAGCGAGTCAGACTCGCTCATCCCACGGCTCTGGCGCGGTATGCCGCGCACCGCGTCCGGTCCCAGAGACCGATCGGATCCCGCAGCAACAGCCGGGACGTTATGTCCCCCGTGACCCAACGCCGGTTTGGGTTCCGCGTGATATCGGCCGATCCAGGCTGCTGGGCCGGCCACTTGCGGCCGACGGAACTCTTGGGGGAATCGCGGCAGGCGACGCCGGCCGAACTGGCCGCGATTCGCGTCGACTTTGCGTCCTGGCTGGGCCGCCTTTCCGGCCGGCAGCGAGAGATTGCCCTCTGTTTGGCTGTTGGTGAGTCGACCGGTGCGGTGGCCCAGAGGTTTGGAGTGAGCTGTGGCCGCATCTCGCAAATCCGGCTCGAACTGGCAACTCGCTGGCGCCAGTTTCACGGCGAACTCCCAGAGCGGGAACAACTGGCAAGCCGGCTATCGGGTGGTCGTCCACCTGGGGCCGGACTCGACGCTTCCCCGCCAGGCGACGCGAAGATGGCGCCGATTGCCGGTCAAGCTCTTCCAGCGGCCGCCGCTCGAGGCAGGGCATCGGACTCGCCGGATTCGGATTGGTCGCAAACTGACGCGCGACGCCACACGTCTTTGCAAACAGTCGTTGCCGCAGCGCATTGAAGTGGCGCAATGAACGAGGGAGTTCGTTCATCCCTCCGGTTTTCAGCGGATGAAGGCCGGAGGGACATGTTCTGCGGCGGGATCGCTTTCCAGGTTCCTTCAATCGAAGACCTTGTTGCGGCAGCGCACCTCGCACATGAAACAGCCCGGTTGGCGAGACGACATTGCGAGAGTGCGTTGGACGCCACGTCACTGAGTTACTCCGCATGCTGTCAAACCCCAATCCGCTCTGAAAGCGACGCGGCTGGTCTACTCGGCCGGGGAGAACCACTCGGCACGCTGGGCGCGTGTCTGGTGGGATCGAAGTCGACGCCAATGTCGGTAGCAGGCAGGTTTAGAGACCGGCGCGATTTAGGGGACGGGTCTTGATGTCAACGAAGCGAGACTCACCAATTTTTTAGAGAAGGAATTGCACCATGGCGGTCACAGTCTATGTCGGTTTCAGTCGCAAGGTCGGCGAACCAAATTATGGCTCGCGAGGTGCGAGCGTTCAGCTGGAAGTCGAGCTCGACCGAAGTGCAATCGAGGACGGGGAGCGGTTTCGGTCGGAGATTGAAGGGCTTTTCGGGCGGGTTCGAGACGCCGTCGATCGCGAACTTCAACGGAACTTGTTCTCCTCGCCGGAACCTCAGGCAGACTTGGATGAACGTTCGGAAGCGACAAAAGAGCCAAAATGGCCGAGCCAGGGCGCCTCGGCTCGCGACGCCCAACCAAGTTCGCGCGATTCAAGCGATCGCACAACATCGAGGCGTCGATCTGAGTCAGTTGCTCGCTGCCGAGTTCGACGCGAAATCGGCAGAGGAACTCACAATCGTCGAGGCCAGCCTGCTGATCGATCGGTTGAAATCCTATCCGATTCGCTCCGACGCCGACTCGGCGGAAGATCCTTGAGGGCGCGCCGCTGTAAGGGGGTAGCTAGTGGCAAAATGTCCCGTCCCGCGTTTTGGAAACAGAGCACCTTGCACCGGCAAATTCAGCCCTTCGTCCGCGAGTTGGGTGGGGAGAGCCCCCGGCAATGCATGGCGACAACTGCGGTCTCAGCTGACTTCTCCCGTCCGTCACATTGTCGTCGTGGCAGTCGGTCCGCCCAGTCAGAACCAGAGACCTCTAAGGCTGGCGTCTTTCCCCCCGACCTCACTGGATTACCACTCAAGTTTTCGAGTGAGAATTGACCTCCGCGCCCATCACCGTGTCACCCAAGTTGTGTGGCCTGACATCCAGTTTCTGTCTTCGAGAGTTGGGCGCCGACTTCCTTCGGAATCTGCCTCGCGGCGGAAGCCCTGACCTAGCCTTGCGATTCCACTCACCACTGCCTGCAGAGAACTTCGATCTCCGAGATCCAAGACACGCGTGACAATCGGGTAGGAGGCGGGGTTGCCCCCGCCGTCCTCCCACACCACCGGACGTACTCATCGTATCCGGCGGTTTTCGTCAGTGTTGTAACGCAAGATACCGATCGAGGGGGTTGACCAGGCCTTGGGCCTGGAACCAAACGTTGTTCATGGCTTGCTGGGTCACCGGGAGGTGAGCCATCCGCCACCAGCCTTTGCCGCTGGCCGCCACCGTCCAGCGTTGGTGTCGGGAGACCCCAAGACTCGACAGGAACTCGGCGATGCCTTTGGCGCGTTTGCGTTGCTTCAACCGCACGCAGCGGAGCTTACGGCGAACCCACCCGCTCAGTTCGGTCAGGGTCTGGCGCGCCTTCGCGTGCCGGTAGTACGTGACCCATCCCAACAGGAACGAGTTGAGTTCTCGCACCATCCGCTCGAAGCTCACGCCTCGATTGCGACGGGTGATCTCACGGACGCGCTCCTTGGCTCGATCCAGACTTTTCGGGGCGATCGTGAGCGTCCCGTCTTCAAGCAGGCGGTGTCCAAGGAACTTGCGTTCCCGGACGGGTGCCGCCGCGCTCTTCTGGCGGTTCACACGCAGGCGCAATCGTCCTTCAAGGAACTTCGTCACCGATGCCAGCACGCGTTCTCCGGCGGCCTGGGACTGCACGTAGATGTTGCAGTCATCGGCGTAGCGGCAGAACTTGTGCCCCCGGTACTCCAGTTCTTTATCCAGATCATCCAGCAGCAGGTTGGCAAGCAA
>DASZIA010000233.1:0-4129 GCA_035949535.1 Planctomycetaceae bacterium
TTTGCGGCTATTCGCCACGCCGAACAGCGTTTCCCGGGCCCGGCGAGCGTTTTCGTCGGAACGGGCTCCCCAAGCGGTCAGCATCACTTCGAGGGAATTCAGCCGACTGAGCGTGTAGGGATAACTGATGTCACGCTGATAGCGGAGTGCGGCGACCGTGTCCAGCCGATTGGTGCGCCCCGGATTTCCCGAGACGAAGATCAACTCGTTGTCGCCGGCCCCGTGCGCGCTCCATTTGAAATACTCCTGGCCCTGCACCGGCTTGCCGTTCTCGTAGACGCGGAAGAAGCAACAATCGAGGTCGTAGCGCGGATACTCGAAGTTGTCGGGATCGCCGCCGTAAAACGCAATCTGCTGTTCCGGTGCGAAGACGACGCGGACGTCGGTGTACTGCTTGTAGCGATAAAGATCGTATTCTCCCCCCTGGTAGAGGGTGATGACGTCGCTGCGCAGTCCCGTCTTCTTTTTTGATTCGTTTTCGATTTCGTTGATGACGGCTCGGCGGGCGACGAAGGCCTGCTCGGGAGTCATGGCGGGTTTGACGGCAGCCATCACGCGGTCGGTCACGTCCTCGATGCTCTGAAGCACGTTCAGCTCCAGGTCGAGGCACCGCTTCTCTTCGTCGCGCGATTTGGCGTAGAAGCCGTCCTTCATGTAGTTGTGCTTGGCGTCGCCCATTTTCTGCAGCGCGTCGGCCCCGACGTGGTGGTTGGTCATCACCAGCCCGTCGGCCGAAATGAACGAGCCGGAACCTCCGCTATTGAAGCGGACCGAGGCCCGCTGAACGTGGTCGAGCCACTCTTTGGTTGGCTCGAAGTTGTAACGCTCCTTGAGGATCTGCCTGGGCGGACGATTGAAGAGCCACATCCCCTCGTCGGCAAAAGCGCCTGCCGAGGCGGCGTTCACCAGTGCCAGGGCCAGGGACGCGAGCACAAATTGCTTGGGATGATTCATAAATTACTCCGACGCGTGCGCCGCTTCAGCCGCCGACTGGCGCTGGAGCCGTCGCCCCACGAAATAGAAGCCAACCATCGCAGCGATGGCAATAAGCAACATGACGCCAAAAAACCAGGCGGGAGAGAGCCATCCTCGATCCGTGAGCTTGTCAGTGAGCGACCCCCCGTAAAGCTGGGACATTCGATCGTTGATCAGATCTGCCATCATGATCGTCGCCAGAAAACAGCCGGTGATGAATCCTTTCATGCTTTGCGGGGCGGCTGTGTAGGACAACTCCAACCCGGTGCCGTAGATGAGCACCTCGGCCAACGTGAGCGCGATGTACGCGGCGGCAGGCCAGAGGACGGAGATTTTTTGCGCATCAGGAACGATGAATCCTTGCGGCGCGGTGGACGATCCATGGGCGAGCGCTCCGGCGCCCCACATCAGAAGCGCCGAGATCACGCCCATACCGAAGCCGAGCAGCATTCGGTTTGTAGCGGTAAAGATGCGGTTGTTCGGATCGATCTTGCGGAAGAACCAAACACAGAATGGGGCGAAGATCAGCACGAACAGCGGATTGAGTGACTGCACCTGGTCGGGCGCGATGTGGAAATCTTCTTTCGGCCAGCCGAAGAGCGCCCCAGGAGGGATGCTGGGAAGCTTGACATAATCTCGGATGAACCAGACCCAGATGGTGTCATTGTGCTCGTAGGGAACCCAGAAGAAGATGATCAACGTGAAAATCCCGGCAAGCTTCCCCAGGGTTTTCCAACGCTCGGCGCGTTCTGCCGGCGACGTTTCTCGTCGTACGCGCTTGTCTTTGGCGTAGAACGGCTTTCCAGCCGCGAACACAATCAGAGACGCAACCATCAACCACGCCGGGAATTGAAAAGCAAGCGCGTAGGCGTGTTGAAGCCGCGATCTCGTTACCAACTCGACCAACTTAACGGGATCGATGGCGGGGAACTGATAAGCCAGCGCGTAGGCCTGCTGAAGCAGGGCCTTATCGGGAATCGGACCGGCGTACCAATTCCGGATAGCCGGCAGAGCGAAGGTCGAGATCAACGAGCCGATGTTGATCGAGAAATAGAACCAAAGGAAGGCCGACGAGAGCAGCTTCTCCTGGCCCGGCCGCTGCTCGTCGTAAGTTCGACCCATGAGCGTGGAGATATTGGGCTTGATGACGCCGCTGCCTCCCGCCAGAAGCGCGAGCGCAATGAAGACCGCGAACCGGTCCGGAATCCCCAGGATGAAGTGCCCGGCGACATAGGGAATCGAGAAGCCAACGATCGTCCAGTATTTCCCCAAAAACCGGTCGGCGATAAAGCCGCCCAGGAGCGGGAGAAAGTAGACCGCAGCTTTAAAGCGATATTGAATCGGGCCGGCTTCTGTCGCAGCGAGTCCGACGGCCGCAGTGAGATACAGGGTCAAAATCGTTCGCATGCCGTAATACGAGGCACGCTCTGCGAATTCCCCCCAGAAGAAGAACCAAAAACCGATCGGATGAGTGGTCGGGACCTTCGCGGTCGACGCGGAATCAGCGACCGATTTTTCGGTGTCAAGCGCCATGGCCGGTTCGTTTGAGGCGAAGAATTTGCTTCCCAGAATAGTCGGGGTGGGCGCGGTGATGCAACGCTGTAGGGCGGAAGCGGCCCCCGCAAGAAACTTCACATCAAAAAGCGCCCAGGCGAGCGTCGCGTGTCAGCCCGACGGTTCTTCTCTTGCTCTATGAGTTTCGCCCCCGGACGCAACCGATGAAAGAACCGGCCGGCTGACACCGGCCGCTCGCCAATGCTGCCTACAGTCAGCGTTTCGCGCTGGTGAGCGCGGGAGGCAAGGTCGAACGGATTTCCGTCCCGCTTTCGTCCATCAGCTTGAGTGATAGGTGTTCCGGCCCCACGTCGCTGCGGGCGATGATGTTGATCGTCACCTTGCACGATTCTTCGATGCCGGTAATTTCGCGCCGCTTCTTGTTGTTTAAATAGTTGGCGACCCGGTCGTGAATTTCGACCACCAGCCGGCTCGCTCCCTCCCGCGTCGCCAGGGTCATCAACAGCCGCATGGTCTCGATCGCCATGCTCTCGGCCGTCTTGACCTGTCCCGTGCTGCGGCAGCAGGGGCAGTCTTCATAGATGCTGCGGCGGAGGGAAGGCCGGATCCGTTGCCGGGTCATTTCGATCAGTCCAAACGGGCTGATTCGCAGCACCTTGATGCGCGCCCGGTCGCGGCGGACTGCTTCCCGCAAGGCTCGCTCGACGCCGCGGCGATGCCGCTCTTCGCGCATGTCGATGAAGTCGTTGACGATCACGCCACCCAAATCGCGCATGCGGATCTGGCGGCTGATTTCCTCGGCCGCCCGCATGTTAACCTGGTAGGCCGTCTCCTCGGCGTTGTCGTCTGCGCGGAAGTTGCCGCTGTTGACGTCGATCGCCACCAGCGCCTCGGTCTGGTCGATGACGATCGATCCGCCGCCCCGGAGCGGTACGTGCCGGCTTTGGATGCGGGCGATCTCTTCCTCGATGTGGTACTTGTGGAAGAGAGCTTCTTTGCCTTCGTAGAGCTTGATGCGGTTCACGTTTCGCGGCATCACGATTTTCATGAACTCGCGGGCCCGCTCGAAGGCCTCGGGTTCGTCGATCAGCACGGTGTCGATCTCGCTGTTATAGATGTCGCGGATCGTCCGGATGATCATGTCGCTTTCTTCGTAGATGCCGATCGGACCGGAGGTCTTGCGGATGCGGCGCACGATGGTCCGCCAAAGCCGCAAGAGGTAATTGAGGTCGCGGTGCAGATCGCGCTTGGCCCGGTCGGTGCCGGCCGTGCGGATGATGAAGCCCAATCCCTGGGGCGGATTGAGCTCCAAGAGCGCCTGGCGCAGTTTGCGACGCAGATCGTCGTCGGCGATTTTGCGACTCACGCCCACTCGTTGCAGCCCCGGCATCAGCACCAGATAACGACCTGGGATGCTGATGTAGGTCGAGAGCGTCGGGCCCTTGGTCCCGATCCCTTCTTTGATCACCTGCACGAGAACTTCGCTGCCGCGGCGGAAGATCTCCTGGATCGGCGGCTTGTTGCGGACGCTGCGTTCGTTGAAGCGGCGGCGGCCGCGCTGGTTGCGAGGATCTTCTTCGTCGTCGCTCGTGCCGCCGTTGGGGAGCAGGTGCTTGTAGTACTGGTATTCGACGTCGCT
>DASZIA010000234.1:0-8817 GCA_035949535.1 Planctomycetaceae bacterium
GGGGATGGGCATTTCGATCGTCACGAGCATCTGCCTGACCGGCGACGAAAATCTCGCCACTCTGCCCCTCTCGCGATATTTTCCCAAACGCACGTATGGCTTGGTCATCCGCAAGGGGAAATTCCTGTCGCCCGCGGCCGCAAGGTTTGTCGCGCTGATGCAAGAAGCCGCGCCGCGCCGTCTGCCGGAACAACAAGCCCCGCACCCAGCGGCGAAACCTCGAAAAAGCGGGGCGCTCCCCCGCCGCAAACACCCGCAGCGGTAGTTGCTATCGGTCGCCGCGATGCGCCCGATCGGCGTTGTCGGCCGGCTCGCTCCCCCCTTCGGCGCGGAACCACTGCTCCATTTCGGTTTCGTCGGTCGTTGAGGGAGCAGCCACGGCCGCGCGTCGTCCGCGCTTGAGACGCAGCCAGGCGGCCGAAAACCCAATCGCCACAAAAACGACGGCAATCCCCCACAGCCAGCCTCGATCGGAGCGGGCGACGAGTGGAGCCGGCGCTGCCGACGCCACACGCTGCATGCGGCCCACGAGCAGCGGGGCCAAGCGATTGTGATTGAAGGCCTGGTAGCCCAGGTCCTTGAGGAAATAGCCAACGAAGGCCCCTTCCTCGTGCTGGGCTTCGCCCAGCTTCATTTCCGCGGGCAGCTCACTGAAGACGCACACATAGAGGGCGTTCGATTGATCGGTCCAGCCCCAGGCCTCGTAAACGTGTTTGACGCCGGCTGAGTTCTCGTGAGCGTCCCAGTCGAGAATTCGCAGAATGTGCACCCGCAGCCCCAACAGTCGGCCGCGAAACTTCTCCGGCTCCTCGACGAGACGCATGCGAGCGACGTCGCGGGCGGCGCGGTGCTCCATTTCGGCGAACGGCTGGGCCCGGGCCCATTTCATGCAGCGCCAGTAGGCAGACATCTCTTCCGGCGCAAGGGCCGTTTTGTCAGACACCGCCTCGAAGAGCTTCGCCGACTTCTCCCATTCCGCCTTGTCGAGATCGGTCGGAGCGGGCACAACTGTCTCGCCGGCAGCCGGGGCGCCCGGCGCACCGTTTTTGTCATTCGAGACTGCACCTGCCTGGGCCAGCGCCCCCTCGAAGCCACGATCTTCGGACCCGGCCGCCGCGTCGGACGGTGACTCAAGCCAGTGCCAGGACTGCGGCTTGCTCGCCCACGAATAAATCAGGGCCAGCACGATCAAGAGAGTGCCCATTCGCAAGAGGGCAGACATCGGATCCGCCGCAAACGGACCGAAGACTTTGTTTCGATGGCGTCGGCGCCGCATCGGTCGGCTCACTTGGCCTGATCGGTTCCGGACATCTCGACGAAGCTGATCTTACGCAACAGCTGCCCATCCGCCATTTTCTGTCGCGTGCAGACGTCGATCACCTTCATCAGCTCTTCGTAGCGCAAGTTCGGCGCGACGCGGATCACAACCTGCTCGAACGGGCTTCCCTCGAGCGCGAATGCCTCATGCAGTCGCTGGTCGAGCTTATGCAGGTTGGCCGCGTCGGCTGGTCCTTGAAAGGCAGCGCGGAGCTCGACCTGCACGCTCGACACGACGCCGGTGGCATCGGCGAAGACGCTGACTTCAAGCGTTTTGAGGGTCGTGCCGCTGGCTTCCGCCGCCTCCGCGACGTCGGGCCGCTCGGCCGCGACGTTCGTCATCGGGACCGCCGGCGGAAGGTGCAGCGAGAGTTGTCCCTCGATGGGCGACGGCCGGAACGTGAGGATGAAAAAGGCCAAGAGCTGAAACGCCATGTCGAGCATCGAAGCGAGGTTCAACTCGACGTCGGTTTTGGAGTGCGAGAGTCGGCGGCGCATCTTACGGGCCCTCCCGCCGATTCATGGCTTTGAGCGCAAACTTGCGATAGTTGTGCTGCTGGCACGTCTTGATGATCTCGTTGAGGAGATTGAACCGTGTTGCCCGGTCGGCGCGGATCACCACCATCGTCGGCAGCTCTTCACCCGGCTTGAGGGGGGTGTTCTTCGCCTTGAGGCGGGCTTCCTCTTGCCGGGCCTCGTCCGCAATGTAGATCTTGACATCTCGCACGACGCCGTAGACTTTCAGTTGTCCCTCGGCGTCGATGTTGAGGACGAGCAAATCTTCCTGTCCCTTTGTGTCGAGGGGACGGGCCGAGCCGAGTACCGGAAGGGTCAGCGACTGATCGAGGGCCGCGTCCTTGAAGTTGATCACCAGCATGAAGAAAGTGATCAACTGAAAGACCATGTCCAACAGCGGCGTCAGGTTCGGCTGGGCCGAGGACATGTCCAAAGTCGAGCGAGCCATACTTGAGCTTCCAAGCCAGGGCCGAGCAACCGCCACGGGTTGCTCGGCGCTTCGTATCGCCTGCCTTGCGAATTAGCCTTGTGAGGGGTTAATCGGCCCCGTTGTCGGCTTCGTGCGCAATAGGGCGTTGGTGCGGCGGATGAATTCGTCGGCAGCCAGCATCGTGGCTGTGCTGATCGAAGAGACCTTGTTACGAAACACGGCAAAGAAGAAGATCGCGGGCACGGCCAGGCCGACCCCTTCAAACGTCAACACGAGGGCTTCGGAAATTCCGCCGGCCACCTGGCTGGCTTTGAGCTGCGTGTCCGACAAGGCGATCGCGCTGAAACTGGCGATCATCCCCTTGAGCGTGCCCAAGAGGCCGATCATCGGCCCCAGCGTGCCGACGACCGCCAACATGCTGATCTTGGTTTCCATTTCGACGACGAGCGTTTCGCCCACGCGCTCCATGGCGTCGCGGGCCTCGATCAGTCCCTGCGGCAATTCGGCGAGACCGGCCGTCAGCACAGTGCTGAAGAACGAGTCGTCCCCCTTTACCAGCTTGTAAACGCCCATGAAGTCCTTGGCCTTCAGCAGGGTTTCGCACTGTTGGAGGATTTCGGGCGGGGCGGCGACCTCCATCCGCAGGTCGTAATAGAGGTGCACAACCTTGGCCACGAAGTAGATCGACAGGACCAAGAGCACGGCCCCGATCCAGCCGGACGTTTCGATCAACCAGACAAGCACGCTTTTGCTTTGGGGCGGAGCCGCTTCGGGCTCTGAGCCGCTCGCCGGCGCGGAGGCAGCCGGCGGACTCGCGGCTGGCGGCGCGGCAGGTTTCGCTTTGGCGGCCTGCTGAGCGATGACCGATAATGGGCCGACCGCGCAGAAGTAACCCCACACGGCCAGCATCACGCCCAGCCACCACACGCTGCGCTTCCAATCACGGTTTCGATTCATGTTCGTCCTCATTCAGGGCGCAGCCTGCTTCCTTAATGATGAGTCAATGTTCGCTTGGGCCAGTGTGTTCGCTTGGGCCAGTGTCGCGGTCGAAATCGCGAAAGAACCTGAAAGACCTGCCCGATCTCTCCAATTAATACCGCTTTACGCTCGCCACATTCCACAGGGCGCCGCTCGAAAGCCGCCGATTTTCGTGGGAAAAATGCTCGCAACACGCGGTGGGTGAGCCCAAATCGAGTCTAATCCGCGTCTTTGAAGCGTGTCAACTTGCCGCGATTCCTGCCTTTCGAGTGCCTGACTCGCTTTGCTTGCGACCACTGCGAGCCGCGGTCAGAATCGCTGATCGAAACGCGCAAGGCCCACCGCCTCTAGGATGCTTCCGTTCCGCTTTGAAGGACACCGCCGTATGTCGGATCACTCCCCCGGCTTGGTCATTGCCCACATGGTCTATTTCACGCTCAAGGACGCCTCTCCAGCGGCACAACAGAAACTGATCGATGACTGTCAGCGGTATCTGAAGGATGCGCCTGGGATCGTTTACTTCGCGGTGGGCACGCGCGTGCCCGATCTGACGAGGTCGGTCAACGTTCAAGATTTCCAAGTTGGGCTGCATGTTGTCTTCGACAGCCGCAAAGCCCACGACGATTACCAAGTCAGCGAACCACATCTACGATTCATCGCCGAGAACAAGCACAACTGGACGCAAGTGCGCGTCTTTGACTGCAACGCTTCGTGAGTGGGAAGTAACGGTTTAAGACCGGGAGGGCGAAGCTCCTGCTGAGCTCTTCTTCATTTCTGCGAGACCCCGGCTCGGCAGGAGCCTCGCCCTCCCGAATAATTCTCACATGGACGCGAAAGAGTTTGGCCGGCTGTTCGAGCGGGTTGACCGCGAAGTGTGGATCGTCACAGCCGCACATGACGGCCGTCGGGGAGGCTTGGTCGCCACATTTGTCGCTCCGGCCTCGATCGTTGGCGAGATGCCGCGCATCATCGCGGGAATTGCCAAGACCCACGAGACCTGGAAGCTGATCGAAGCCTCTGGCGCATTTGCCGCTCATCTTCTCGAGGATTCGAAGGCAGACCTCGTGTGGCGCTTCGGCCTGCAATCCAGCCGCGATGTCGACAAGTTCGCCGGCCTCGAGGTTGGCACCGCGGCCACAGGTAGTCCCATTCTTCGCGAAGCATTGGCCTGGCTTGACTGCCGCGTCGAGACTCGGATGGACACTGGTGACCGGACCGTCTATCTGGGCGACGTCTGCACGGGCGGTTCAAAGAGCGAAGCCAGGCCGCTCACTCTGCAGAAGCTGCTGGCAGTGGCATCGCCCGAAAACAAAAAGACTCTGAGCGAGCAAATGGCCGCTGATGCTGCTCGCGACGCCGAGGCGATTAAGCGTTGGCGCGCTCAGCGGTAGAATAGGCACTGGCGGACAGGTCTGCAGTGCCACTCGGAAGTCGGGCTTTCGCGCGCTTAGACGACGACTTTGTCGTTGATCGTGCGGCTTGCGAATGTCAGGTGAGCAGAGCCGACATGAAGTGCCGCCGGTGCGGGCGATTGCGATCCGCCAAGTTCTAGGCTGCCGTCTGACGTCTTTTCGACTTCGACCGAGATGCCGAGGCCGCGCCCAATGCTGAAGTTCGCACCGGGGGCCGCGCTGTCGAGCAAGCGCGAGAACTCAAATGTGGCGTAGGCCGGCGCGTCGGCGGTAACGAGTGGCGGCTCGATGACCAGTGAGCCAAGCTCATGCCGCTTGAGCGGATTCTTGTCTGAGTCGGCAAAGCGATAGATCACCAACCGGCAAGTAAAGTTCTTTTGAAACTGCTCGCAGGCTGCTTTCGTGGAGCCCGCGATGCAGGCATCGACAGTGAAAGTAAAGCGGCCGGCTCGCGGGTTCCGCATTTCCTGGGCAAGGATCGCTCGCTCGCCTTTCGCGATGCGGATCGTTTTCGCGGCGCCCGGCTCAACGCCGAGCACCGCATGCTGCTTGCCGCCAGCCTTCGCTGAACCGCGTTTTTCACGCAGCAGCACGCCAAAGCCGGCGTCATCAGCCACCAGCGGCGCGGCTCGCCAGCCCTTCGGACGCGAGCCCCGGTCGACTGGATAGAGCGGAATCGGCTGGGAGAAGTCGGTGTTGAGCAGCAGGCTCGTGTCGAACCGCGCAGCGAGCAGGCTTCCGCCGGGAGGAACGCGGTCCGCGGTCGCCACACCACCGCCCAGGAGCGCCCGGATCGGCGAGCCGAGCGTCAGTCGGCGCTCACGCCCTTCCGCGTCGCGGAAGCTCGATTCGTGATCGATGCCCAGCGAATGAAAGAGCGTGGCCGTCAGATCGCCGGCCGTCACCGCGTCGCGAGCCGGGTAAGCTCCGTCGCGGTCGCTCGAGCCGTAGACTTGCCCTGCGCAAATGCCAGCCCCGGCGAGCGCGAAGCTGAAGACATGTCCCCAGTGGTCGCGTCCGGCGGCTCCGTTGATTTTTGGAGTGCGCCCGAATTCTCCGATCGCCACGACGAGCGTTTCGTGCAAAAGCCCACGCTGGTCCAGATCTTCCAAGAGCGCTGTGAAGCCTGTGTCGAACTGGGGACAGAGCACATCTTCCAGCCGGTCGGCGTTTTGGGCGTGCGTGTCCCACATCGGGTTGTCGACGGCCGAATCGCCCGGCTCGCGGCACCAATTCACGTGCACGATGCGCACGCCTACCTCGATCAGCCGCCGCGCCAACAGGAGCGACTGTCCCCACTGCGTGCGCGTGTAGCGGTCGCGGACTTTCTGAGGCTCTTCCTGAATGGCAAAGGCACGCTGCACCCGGCCCGACGTCAAGAGGTCGAAGGCCTGGCCCTGAAACGTGTCGTACAGACCGACGGGGCGGCTGGACGCCTCGCTCTTGAAGTGCCGTTCGACCTGCTCGAGCAACGAAATTCGCCGATTGAGGCGCAGCGGTGCGATGTCGGTGACGCGCAGTCCTTCGACCTTGTAATCAGGTCGCGACGGGTCGCCGACAAAGCGATCGGGATCCCATTGACGGCCCAAGAGTCCCCCCGTCTGCCCCGCGGGAGTCACGTTCTCGTTGAGCCTCATGATGTCCGGGAGCCAGACCGAGGTGAGCGGCGGGAGCTTTTCGCTTGGCTTGACCAGCTTCACGACCGAACCGAAGTAGGGCCAATCGGTCGGGCTGATCTGCCGCGAATTTGTCCCCGTGTACCGATAGCCGGTCAGAACTTCATAGCCACTTGCGTCGTGCAGGTCGTTGTCTGTGTGAAGCGAGCGAACGACTGCCAGCTTGTCAGCGATGCGCGCGATCCGCGGCAGCAGCTCACAGAATTGAATGCCGGGGACGTTCGTTTGAATCGGTTTGAACGGTCCGCGGATCTCGGCCGGCGCGTCGGGCTTGGGGTCGAAGGTTTCGTGCTGCGGCGGTCCTCCCTGCAGCCATACGTACAGAATATTCTTGGCCCGGCCGAACGTCGGATCGTTGATGATGCCCTTGGGAGGGGCCGCGATCTGCGACGCACGCAGCAGATCGGGAAGCGATAACCCCAGCGCACTTAATCCGCCGATCCGCAGCAGCTCGCGACGGCTGATGCCGTCACAGAGACGGCCACCCTCACCGAGCAATGAGAACATGCCGACTCCTCGGCTCTAGGCGGGATCGATCGTGTTCGCGGGGACCGGTTCCTGAAAACCGCGTGCGTCCCGCGTTCGCGGTGTGTGCCTCGCGGCACTGAGGCGAGAAAGCGCATTCGCCTCAGGGCGCGCAAAGGTCAGAACTCAGTGTACGCGAAGTCGGAACGGCATCAATGTCAAACGCGGTTCGCGGGCCAGCAGATTCGCCAGCCACGCGCCTTGCAGCGCTTCGGCCAACTCGGGTGAAAGCTGCCGCAGTGTCTGGGTCAGGCCCCGATTGAAGGTTGCGGAAGTTTCGGCGTCTGGGTCCATCGAGCCGAAAATTGCCTCGAGCGGGCTCGTCGGCGGAGGCAACATCCACCGGTCGATCTTTTCGCCGGTGGGCAGCCCGCCGAGTTTGGCGGCATAATGAACTGCGTCATCGAGCGTCCCCAGTTCATCCACCAGGTTCAGCTTGAGAGCCATCGCACCCGTATAGACGCGGCCGCGAGCCAGCTTCTCGAGCTTGCTGTATTCCATCTTGCGGCCTTCGGCCGCTTTGCGGGTGAACTGGCCGTAGATTTCGTCGAGCATCCGCTGCATCGCTTCGCGTTCGTGCGGGCTGAAGCCGGAAACCATGCTCATGATGCCGCTATTCTTGCCGCGGCTGATGACGCTGGTGGTGATGCCGACCTTGTCCAAGAGTCCGCCGATCGCGACCTTGCCGCCGACTACGCCGATCGAACCGGTCAGCGTGCCCGGCTCGGCAAAGATCCGGTTCGCGCCCATCGAGATGTAATAACCGCCGCTGGCTGCCACGTCTCCCATGCTGACGACCACCGGCTTGCCCGCCTTTTGGAGGGCGCGCCACATCAAATCGCTGGCAAGCGCACTGCCACCAGGGCTGTCGACGCGGACGACAATCGCTTTGACGCTCTTTTCCTCAGCCGCCTGCTTTACAGCCTTAATGAAGGTCTCGGATCCGAGCGACTCGCCGCCGAAGAAACTGGGCGAACTCTTGCCTGTCATGATGGTGCCGACAGCGTGCACCACCGCGACCTTCGGCCTTGAGCTGACCCGCTTTTGCGACTCGCCTCCCATCAGGAGGTTCATCATCTTCATCATGCCGGCGAAGCCGCTGAAATCGTTGTCGGATTTCTTCTTGCCGTAGTTCTTGGTGATCTCGACGGGGCGTTTGTCGTCCTTCGCGGCAGCTTTGATGAATCCGTCGATCTCGTCCTCGTAGCCGACCCGGTCGATGAGACCATGTGCGTAAGCTTGCTTGGCAGAGTAAGGACCATTGTCGATCGCGGAGAGAACTTGCTGGGAGGGCATCTTTCTCGATTCGCCCACGCAATCCACGATCTGCCGCACGTAATCGTCGAGGATGGCTTCCATCTCCGTCCGAAACTCTTTGCTCATTTCGGTGCGGCTGAAAGGCTCGGCCGCCGACTTGAACTCGCCGACGCGAAGCATCTCAGCCTTGACGTGCAGCCAGTCGAGGAGGTTTTTGTAAAACATGACTTCGGCGCGGAGGCCCAGCATGGCCAGCTCGCCCGACTCGGGCATCACGATCTGATTGCACGCGCAGGCGAGCAAATAGTCGTGAGTTTCCGCTGAGTCAAAGTAGGCGACGGTCTGCTTGCCTTTGGAGCGCAACCGCGAGACTGCCTGCCTTAGCTCGTTGACCTTTGCCCAGCCGAGCGAGGCGCCGTTAATTTTGAGCACCACGCCGTCGAGTTTTTCGTCGGCCCCCGCCTTGTCGAGGCGGGTGATGACGTCGGCCAGCGTTTCGACGTTCGCGGTAAACAATCCCGTCGCACCGACTCCCTCGGGATAGGAACCTTTCAGCTCAATTTCTCCGAACCGCAGCGGCTGTACTTTCTTCGGCTTTGACTCCTTTTCGGCCGTCACGGCCAGGCTCGCGGTTCCAACCACCGCCAAAGCGGCAATGCAGGCAACGCAAACGGGAAAGCGGAAAAATCGCATCGCGTTCAAATCT
>DASZIA010000235.1:0-30391 GCA_035949535.1 Planctomycetaceae bacterium
ATCTGCGTGTCTGTCGTGCGTTTGCGCGGCAACCGCGTGCAGATCGGCATCAAGGCGCCGGCCGGCGTGCCGATTCGTCGCCGCGAGCTTGGCTCGAAGACGGCGCCCCGCGCCCGCGCTTCGGTCGCCTGCCAGTAACGCATTGGGCGGGCGCACGCGACGCAAGGCGGGACAACACTCATCCGCGTTTGCCGCGTGCCGCCGCGCTCGGGCGGATCTCACGCGTTGTTCGCTCTCGCGGGCGGTGGTAAAATCCCATTGTCCGGAGACGTGAATCAATTCGTCGCATCGGTGTTAGACATGCCGTCGCCGAACACGAATTTGAACTTCCGTCGGGAGATCCCTCCGCAAGGAAGGTTCCGAAGTGTCCGCGATTTCACCCAGCAAACAGCCGAATTGGTGCGACACGCCGCAGCTCGACGTGCGCTTGCTGGGGACGGTCGACTTTGAGTCCGCCCAGTTTCTGCAGGAACGCTTCGTTTACGAAATCAGCGGACGGACCGACCGGTTCGGCGGCCTGTTCCTTTGCGAGCATCCGCCGCTAATCACCGTCGGTCGCTCGGGCAGCAGGGCCCACATTTTGCTCGAACAAAAAGAACTGGCGACGCGCGGCCTCGAGGTGCGCTGGCTCAATCGTGGTGGCGGCTGTCTGGTCCACGCTCCGGGACAGTTGGCGGTCTATTCGGTCGTGCCGCTCGAGCGACTTGGCTTGGGGCTGGCAGACTACCGAGCCGCCTTGGTGGGCAGCATCCTCGATCTGTGCGGCGAGTTCGACATTCCGGCCTGGCCGGTCGAACACAACTGCGGGGTTGCCGGCCGCGGCGGAGTGTTCGCGTTTGTCGGAGCGGCGGTCAAACGCTGGATCGCTTACCAGGGCCTGTTTATCAACGTCAATCCTTCGATCCAAATGCAACGGTTCGTCTCGATGGGTGGCAACAATCTGCGACCGACGTCGCTCGAAGCCGTTCGCGGCCGGGCGACGGCCATGTCTGCCGTCCGCGAGAGCCTGATTCGCAACCTGGCGCGGCGACTCGGTTATTCGCAATATCAAGTCTTCACCGGACACCCGCTGCTCGTCCGCACGCGGAGGGTGACCAATGTCTGTGCTTGAGATCCTCGAGGACGTGCCGCCTCCGCCTCGGCGCCGTCTGCCGCCTTGGCTCAAGCGGCCTCTCCCCGCTCCCGGCATGTTCTTTACGAGCCGGGTGATCGAAGACCTGCGGCTCGAGACAGTCTGCGAAAGCGCCAAGTGCCCCAACCGCACCGAGTGCTGGTCGCATCGCACGGCCACGTTCATGATTCTGGGCAACGTCTGCACGCGCCCCTGCGGTTTTTGCTCCGTCCCCAAGGGGAAAACCGAAGTCGTGCAGGCCGACGAGCCGGCACGCGTCGCGGAAGCGGTCGTGCGGCTGGGACTCAAGCACGTGGTCATCACGTCGGTCACGCGAGACGACTTGCCTGACGGCGGTGCCGAGCACTTTTATCAGTGCGTGCTCGCCGTGCGGGACCGATGCGACGCGGCGGTTGAGGTCCTGACTCCCGATTTCCTCGGCAACGAGCGCGCGATCGACCGCGTGATCGAGGCCCGGCCCGACGTCTTCAACCACAATACCGAAACGGTCCCTCGCCTTTATCACCGCGTCCGCCGCAACGCCGCCTACCAGCGCACGCTCGATCTTTTGGCCCGCGTGAAGGAACGGGCACCGGAAATTCCGACCAAGAGCGGCTTGATGCTCGGCCTGGGCGAGACCGAGGAAGAAATCCTAGCAGTTTGCGCCGACCTCAAATCCGTGGGCTGCGAGATGATCACAATCGGCCAATACCTGCAGCCCACGCCCGGGCACCTGCCCGTGGAACGCTACGTTCCGCCTGCCGAGTTCGAGGCGATCGGCGCGCAGGTGCGGAAGCTGGGTTTCAAGCTCGTTGCCAGCGGCCCTTTCGTCCGCTCGAGCTACCACGCCGGCGAAATGGCGTCGGCACTCGCTTAAACGGCCCGCACCACTTTCGGCTCAGCAAGAAGATGCGCACCCCCCTAACTCTCCCCGATCTCGGCGTGGGCAACGAAAAGCTGCGCGTCAGTTGCTGGCTCGTCGACCTGGGTGATACCGTCGACGAAGGCGACCGAGTCATCGAAATCCTGATGGACGGCATCACCTTCGACGTGCTGGCCGAGCGTTCGGGAACTTTGGCCCGGATTGAGCGGCCGCTCGATGCGGTCGTGCAAACCGGTGACGTCCTGGGCTGGCTCGAAATTACTGAGGAGTCGGCGTGATCTGGGAGACAATCCGCGGGCAGTCCCGAGCCGTCGAATACTTGCGGCAGAGTGCAGCCGCCGGACGTCTGGCCCATGCGCTGCTTTTTGCCGGACCGCCCGGAGTCGGCAAGGGTCTGACGGCCCGCCACATGGCGATGGCCCTGTTTTGCGAGCGGTCGTCGGACGCAAAGCTCGATGCCTGCGGCGAGTGTCGAAATTGTCGGCTGATGCTGACGGGCAATCATCCGGACTTTCTGACCGTCGCCTGCCCGGAAGGCAAGAGCGAGCTACCGATCGACCTGTTAGTTGGCAGTCTCGACAACCGGGGTCGCGAGGGATTGTGTCATGACTTGTCGCTGCGTCCGATGCTGGCCCGCCGCCGGGTGGCCGTCATCGATGATGCCGACCGCATGAATACCGAAAGCGCCAACGCGCTGCTCAAAACGCTGGAAGAGCCGCCCGATTACGCCCTGATCATTCTGCTCGCTGCCGACCTGGGAAGGATTCTGCCCACGATTCGGTCGCGCTGTCAGACCGTGCGATTCGATCCTCTTTCGGTCGCCGACGTCGCCGAGCTGATTTGCGCGAATGGCTGGGCGGAGAGTCCGGACGAGGCCCGCGTCGGAGCCGAGATTTCCGGAGGCAGCCTGACCGTCGCCCAACAGGTCTTGAATCCGCAATTGCAGGCCGTCCGACAATCGCTGTTTGCCCAGTTGAACAAGGGCCGGCTCGAGCCCTTCACGATTGCCAAGACTCTTCTGGAAGCGCTCGACGGACTGGCGGGCGACACACAGCGTCAGCGGACGAATGCGCGGTGGATCGTCCGCTTCGCCGTCGATTTCCTGCAAGGGAAGTTGCGCGAATCCTGCAACGACCCCGACGCGGTCGAGTCGACCGAATCGATCGGCCGGGCGATCGAGCGCTGCGTCGACGCCGAGGAGCAAATCGACGCCAACGCCTCCATCCCGCTCTGCCTGGAGTCCCTCGCCGGCGATCTGGCTGCGACGCTCAATGCAGCGCGCGGCGATTTAGCGCGTCATCCCTAGGGCGCTGCGCCACCGGCCCAAGATGACTCCGACCAGCAGTCCGAAGCCGTGGGCCGCGTTAGCGACGGGCCCGACGTAACCCGTGAGACACACCACGTACCATCCGATCATCCAAAACACCATGTTCTGCGTGACGAAAAAGCCGCTGGCTCTTTCGTACCAACTCTTCATCCAGACGTAGCCGAAGAGTCCATACACGACGCCCGACATTCCGCCGAAATAGGGACGGCCGCTCCAAAGAAACTGGCCGATGTTCGACACGACGGCGATGACCAGCACCATCAGCGCAAATCGCACCGAACCGCGCAATGTTTCAATGACTTGCCCCAATTGCACGAGCCACATCATGTTGAACAGGATGTGCCAAATCGAAAAATGCAGAAAGATCGGCGTGATCAGCCGCCAGGGCTCCGCTTCCCAAGCGTGCGCCAAGATCGGGCCGTCGGGGGTGTTCCACTCGTAGTCAAAGAAGAAATGCACAACCATCGACTGGTTCGATCCGAGCCCCGTCAAAACGCCGACCACAATCGACGCGCCCAAGAGTAAGTAGGTGACGGGAGCCCGAGCAGCGCCGCCGCCCCGACCCCACCGCCGTCCGACATTGACGAAGTTTTTCTTCGCCGCCGCGGCGCGGCGTTGCTCCTCGGCACGCAATTGCTCGGCCGGGCGGGAGGCCTCTCGGTAGATCGGTGCGTCCGGGGCGGCGGAGAATTCGGCGAATTGGCGGCGTGCCTCTTCCAGGTGATCCTCATTGCGGACCCAGATGGCCCAACCGCCCGGTGCCGGATCGACCGAGAGCGGGATGCCCTTCGTCAGCAGATAGTCCGCAAAGCGCTGGGCCGTCTCCTGGTCCGGCACTGTTCCCAATTGCCGCATCGTCGATCGCTCCTGTTACCAGTGCAGCTCGACCACGTCCTTGTCGGCCAGTGCATGGTCGCGGCCGACGCTCTGACCGTCGCGCGCGCTAGTCCCCCACACTTTCGCGAATTTGAGGTGTTCGGCCATTTCCCGGTGCACCCGCAAAGCCAGATCGTCCACCGTCCCGCCCAGGGGAATCGTATACGGGCTATCAAGCTCGGCGGGCCGACCGGGCCGCTTCGTATAAACGCGGATCACTCGCAATGCCGTGTAAATCGCGTTACGGAGCGCTTCGCGCAATTCGGGCCGGTCGAATTCGACCCGCAATACCGGGAACTCGTGAGGCATGGCTTCCTTGAAATAAGCGAGTCGATCATCGCAGCCCGGATCGTCCGCGCGCGTGACGACGAGCCGCGTTTGAACCCTCACCGTCGAAAAATCCTCGTCCGCAAAACCCGACTGGGCCGCCAGCTCGGTCTTCCGCGTGGCCAACTGCCGCAGCACGTCGATGGTCTGATCCGGCGCATCGTCTGACGAGCCGTCGAAAACCAGCAGAGCCAGGTCGGCTGAACGCACGATGCTAGTGAGATACGGCTCGAAATGCGAATCTGTGATGGGAGGCGTGTCGATCAACTGAACGGCAACATCTTCCCAAGCCATCATGCCGGGCATCGGCTCGCGGGTGGTGAAGGGATAGGGCGCGACCTCGGGCGTGGCGTGCGTCAGCTCCGCCAGAATGCGGCTCTTCCCCGAATTCGGGCCGCCCAAGAGCACGACCTGCCCGGCCCCCTGCCGCGGATAGCGATAGTTCTTGCCCACCTTCTTCGGAGTCTTCGCTTCATGCTCGGCGGCGCCCCGCGCCTCCTTGAGCCGCGTCTTCAGATCAGCCTGGAGCTTTTCGGTCCCTTTGTGCTTCGGGATGAGCTTGAGCATCTCCTCGAGGCAGCGAATCTGCTCGTCGGGAGTTTGCGCGCGGCGGTATTCCTCCTCGGCTTTCTGATACTGGGGCGTCAGATTGGCTGGCATGAATGCGAGTTCTGGGTGGCACTAGCGGCTTGTCCGCCAGTGACTTCTTCGCCCCATCGACCGGGGGCTGTCGCGTAGGGACATCCGATAATAGCCCACCGCTTCAGCGGTGGGTGGGGAGTGCCCACATCGTTTTTATTTCTTAAAGCCCCAGAGGGGCGACAGAACAAGATTGATCCCGCCTCAATCGAGCATTGCCGGCTCGAACTCGATTCCGTGCTTCCGCAAAATGGACGACAAACAGGCAGCTCACAAAGGAGTAGATGAGACCGCTCCGGCACTTGCTCGACTCAGTTCATCCGCAAATGAATCTATCGCCCCGATGGGGCTTGGGGGAAATAAAAAGGGAGGTGTTGGGAACTCAGACCCACCGCTGAGGCGGTGGGCTACTATCGGATGTCCCTACGGGACACGCTCGACCGCCGGCCTGCCAGATTATTTCCTGCGACCCGAGGCCTGCGCCACCGGTGCGTTGAGCTTGCTCGTCTCAAGGAACGCGAACAAGTCGGCGATTTCCCCGAGCGACAATTGGTCCAACAGCCCCGCGGGCATCACCGAGATCTTGGATGGGTTTTGCTCTTCGATGCGGCTCTTGGCAATTTCGAGCTTCGTGGCGTCCGACATTAAGAGCACCAGTTTATCGTTTTTCGAGATGCCGGGGACGGGCATCCCCACGTAAACCTGCCCCTCCTTGGTTACCACCTGCACCATGCGGTATTGATCGGAGATGACTTGCGACGGGTAGACGATCGACTCAACGATCTCTTTGCGCTGGAACCGCCGCCGCACGGAGCTCAAGTCGGGCCCGACGGACTCGCCTTCGCTCTGGAAGCGGTGACATCGCACGCATTTGGCCGTGGTGAAGATGACTCGCCCCTTCGAAGCCGTGCCGTGCGCGTCGTGCTCGACCAAATCGAGAATCTGATTGAAGGTATATTTTGCTTTTGCCGTTTCGCTTTTCGGAAGTTCGGGTGCCGCGGCCGACGGAAATTTGTCGCGGTACCATTTCTGGTAAAAAGCGATCGCACGGTCGAGATCGCGTCCGGCCTTGGCGTCCGCTTTGGTCCAGTCTCGCAGCACGCCGATCGCGCCGCGCCCGCCGTTTGTCCCGAGCTTGAGCGCCGCCTGGATGAGCGTGCGATACGCCTCGGCATTGTCCGGCCGCTGCTCGATATCGCCGAGCGCTTCCAAACAGAGCTGCATCGTCGTCGAGTCGGCAAACTGGAGCGTCCGCACCAGCAGCGGCAAGTCGTCCTTCATCGGCTTGGCGGCCACGGCTCGGGCAATCATCTCGCGGCGATCGGGGTAATCGTCGTACAACCTGCGCAGCATCGCGCGGCCCGTGCGTGAGTCGCCCTTGCCGAGCGACTGGATGGCGGCGACCACCAGCTCGTCGCCTCCCCGCTCGCTCTTGGTTGTCGAGTCCGACAGGAGCGTCCCCAGAATCTTTTGGTAGTCGGCAATATCCTCCGGTTTGCAGATCCGCACGAGCAGCGCCGCGGCCGCCGGAAACTGCGAGCCGTGCTGCACGAAGTACTTGCGATCGAAGGGTGTAAAGCGCTCGGTCGTCGCCCCGACGATGTTGGAGACGTAACCGGTGAGGCTGTTTCCTCCTTCCCAGTCACGAGTCCCGTCGTACCACGCCAGCAAACGCCGCTTCAAATCGAACGTCCAGCCGGCGTCGAGATAGCGCAGCGTCAGCGCGTAGTGCAACTGCACCCCGTGATTCGGCGAAGTCTCGACGAGCCGCATGATCTTTTCGGCGGCGGGCGCCAGATTCAGCACCGCTAAAATGCGCGCGGTCTCGGCATCGATTTCGGTCTGGCCGGTCGGAAACGCCGCCAGCAGCGAGCGGCCAATCTTCTCCGAGGTGGGACTGCGCACTCCCTGCAACAGCGCCAATTGGGTCAGCCGCAGCGCGGCCATTTTGATCTCGGGAGCGATCTTGTTCGGAGGCGACAAGAGGAGCTTGGCCGTCTCCCTCAAAATCATCGGGGCAGAGCCGCTTCGATTGCGGCGGTAACTGGCCAAGAGGGCTTCGGTCGGGACGTGCGGATTCGTCGATGCGAGGGCTGTTTGCAGCCAGCGGTCTTGCGGGATTCGTTCAAGGGCCAGCCGAGCCGAGAAACGCAGCCATCGGTCGTCGCTCGCCAGCAGCCTGAGAACTCCCTCGAGCGGCGGCTCGATGCCGCTGTGAATGAAGGCCTCGCACGCGCGCCGTTGGACGGTCTTGTCCGAATCGTCGAGGAGTCGCGTCAGAGTCGCGCGGACTTCCAAACCTTCGTGGAAGCCGAACAGGTGTGTGGCAAACGCGCGAACGCCGGCGTCGCGCGCGTTGGCCGCTTCGAACAGCAGGCGAAGGTCCGGCTTCGGGCCGAGTTGATTGAGCAACGTCAAAGCTCGGATCTGCAGGGTCGGGTTTCGCCCGCGGACTGCGGACGCGAGAGCCGATGCCCACTTGGGGCCCGAATCGGTTTTGACGCGCGCGGCAATTTCGCGCGCCCACGCCGATTCGATCTGCGGCAGTTTCAACAGCTCGGCCACGCTCGACGCGTCGGCCGGCTTCGAGGAACCGTCTTTGTATCGCAGTCGATAGACTCCCCCTTCGCTCGCGCGTCCGCCGGTGGTGAAAACGATCGAACCGTCGCGGTCGATCTCGAGATCGGTAATGTTGAGCGGATTCCCGGAGAGGAGCGTTTCCCACGTGCCGGTGTAGCTGGCCGCCGCCTTTTGCAGGTGAGCCACCAAGATCCGCCCCATCGACCAGTCGCCCATGATCAGACTGCCGTAATACTTCGGCGGGAGCTGGTTGTGCTCGTAAAAGACGATGCCGGTCGGCGAGCCGCGGCCGACGTCGACGGTTCCGGGAAGCGAATCGAAATAGTACGCGGGCCACTTCGCAGCACCGCTGCGCCAGCCGAACTCCGCGCCGGCGATGCAGTGGTTCACGCGGATGGGCCGATACCAATACGCCCCGACGTCCCACTCCATGTCGGCATCGAAGGTGAACATGTCGCCGGCCGCGTTGAACGCGAAGTCGTACTCATTGCGGAAGCCGCTGGTCTCCATCGACCAATGCTGTCCATCGGGCGTGAATCGCCAAATGGTGCCGCCGGGCGCCTTGATGCCGACCGCGTGCCCGCCCGCGTCCTCGAACTTCGGCACGAGCAGATAGTCCTCGTCATAATCGCGGCAGGGCGAAGTGGGCTCGGGCTTGTGCGTGACGTGGGCGTGGTTGCCCATGTTGTGATAGAGCCAGCCGTCGGGGCCGAAGATCACGTCGTGCGGACCATGATCGCCCATCCCTCCCTGGCTCTTGATTACCATCCGCACACTGTCGGCCTTGTCGTCGTGATTCTTGTCGGGCAGGCAGTAGACCCCGACCCCCTTCGGCCCTGACCCGGCGGCGTAAAGATCATCGCCGACGGTGCAAAGTCCCTGACAATTCTTGACGTCGGTGGTGTATTCGACGACGCGATCGTAAATGCCATCGTGATTGTCATCGATCAGGCAGAGGATCGGTCCGCGCTCGCGCGAAACGATCAACCGTCCGCGGTTGCCCCAGGTCATCGCCACGAGCGAGCCGACGAGTTTGGGTTCGGCGACGCGCGTGAGTTCGAATCCTTTGGGCACATCGAACCGGTCGACATACGTCTCCTTGAGGACGATCTCCTTCCAAGGCGACTTTTCATGCGGGCCGATCACCTTGACCGGCTTCCAATCGCGCGTGTCGAATTTCGGTTGCAGCCAGGCCGTCCCCTGCGGCGCAGTCGTCGTCGCGACCCAGGCGGACCCGGTATCAAACGGAAGCTTATGACCGCCTTGGCTGCGAACTTCGCCGTCGATAAATAGACCCGCCTTGCCGCCGTGGTTCACTGCCTCGACGCAGAACACGTTCGGCCCTCGGTCGACGATGTCGTTCAGATTGAATCGGTAAAGCCGCTTGGCGTCCCCCTCGCCGACCTTGATTCCGTTGACCCACAGGACGAAATGATCGTCGCACAAGACGCGCGCGGCCCCGGTGGATGGCTCGTCAGCTCGAAGCTCCCGCCGAAACCAGACTTTGCCGACCGCTGCGCTCTGCTCTGGATGGCCCGCGTCGTACCAAATCCACTGCGCGTCGAATCGATCATCCGCACTGAGCGGCGCGCAGGCGACGAAACCGGCCAGAAATAAACCACAGACTGTCACGGCTTTCATCAATCACTCCGGAGACGAGGGAAGCGTCGGGAGGCTGCAACGGGCGAGCCGGTGGCAGCGGCGTTCAGGTGTGGAATCGGCTTAATCGGTCCGATTCGCTGTTCGATTTGTCAGTTCCAGGCGGGGCGAATTCAGGCGGGAAACGTGGCAGGTTATCCGGCAGAAGCCTCGATATTGGCTCTAGTTTAATCGGCCGGCCGGCGCGCTGCAAAGAACTGCGACGTGATCCTCAGGCGGGACTGGACGCCCCGAAATGCACCGACTATCGTCGGCAGAACACCTTGAAAGGCCCCCGATGGAACCCGCCCAGCGATTGATCGAGAAAGTCAGCCGGCGTGAGGTCACGCTCGGTTTGTTGGTGACTCAGCATTTCTGGTTGGATTTAATCGAGATCGCCAAGCGCGCGTCGATCGACTATCTGATCCTCGACGTCGAGCACGGCGTAGCCGATCTCCAAACGGTCGCCGACATGTGCGCGGTCGGGCGGATGATCAATTTTCCGATCCTGATCCGGCCGCAGAACAACGAATATGCGACGCTGCGACTGGCGATGGATCTGGGCTGCTGCGGCTTCCTGCTGGCGAGCATCGAGTCGGCGGCCCAGCTGGATGCGGTCCGCGACGCAATTCGGGTCCCTCCGCGCGGGCGGCGCCGCCCGGGCGGGCCGAGCAACCGCTGGTTGACTCAGCACACGCAAGCAGCCTGGCAGGCCGGCGTCGAAGATTCCTTCATCGTTCTGCCGCAGATCGAAACGCGCGTCGGGCTCTCCAATGTCGACGCAATTGCCGGCCACGAAATCACGACGTGCATCGCCGTCGGTCCCTACGACCTGTCCGCCGAGCTGGGAGTCTGCAGCGAGCAGAACCATCCCAAGGTGCGGGAAGCGCTGGCGACAATTCGCAAAGCGGGCACCGCCCACGGCAAAGAAATGTGGATGATCGGCGACGCCGTGCAGCTCGTCCAGGATGGCTATCACTTCATCTGCATGGGCGAGCCGAGCTGGCTGCTCGAGGCGGCGCTCAAACAGAAGTCTGGCGAAGCGCGGGCGACGACCAAAGCGTCCTGAACCCCGCAAGGGTTGACGGTCTTCTGGCCACTGGCGCGAGCCAGTGGGAAATCGGCTCTCTTATGTCCCGTGAGCCCCCGAATGGGGGCGACAGACTCTGCGTGCAGGAGCGTTACCATGCCGGGCTCCTATTGCAATCTGCTTTATCACCTCGTCTTCAGCACAAAAGAGCGGCGGCCCTTGATCTCTTCGGCGATGAAGCCGCGCCTGCAGGACTACATCGGTGGCATCGT
The DNA here is from genome assembly GCA_035949535.1 of Planctomycetaceae bacterium. Taxonomy (GTDB): domain Bacteria; phylum Planctomycetota; class Planctomycetia; order Planctomycetales; family Planctomycetaceae; genus DASPSM01. The sequence goes on from DASZIA010000235.1 coordinate 10,684, forward strand.
GCGGGGCGAAGAGGGCGAATTGCTGGAAATCAACGCGGTGGCCGATCACGCGCACCTGCTTGTGCGACTGCATCCCGCGCGAGCTGTGGCCGACATGCTTCGACTCATTAAGGGCAATTCGTCGAAATGGGCGAACGAGACGTTTCGACGAGGACCGACATTCGCATGGCAGGAGGGATATGCGGCATTCACAGTCAGCCAGTCGCAGGTGCCACGCATCTTGGCTTATATCCGCGGACAAGAAGAGCACCATCAGAAGCACGATTTCCGCCGCGAGCTCGTCTCGCTCCTGCGGCGAAACGGGGTCGCGTTCGAGGAGCGCTATCTGTTGTGAATCTGTCGCCCCCGTTCGGGGGCTCTGAAGATTCTTGTTGTGAGCCCCGAGCCCACTGGCTTTCGCCAGTGGCAAGAGGACCGTCACTCCTTCGGAGTGAACTCACAAGCCAACTAAGCGATTTCTTCCTTACGTTGTTTTGACCACCGATCAGAGGATGCACTCCCGCGCAATGCTTTTTCCCTAAACACTCCTGCCGGTCGATACTGGACGCGATATGATTGCCTGATCCAGCCAGCCTATTTGGAAACGGCGATGAGTGCAGAAATCGCGACGACAGTCATAACCGTCTCTGGAGGGCTTGCAGTGGCCGGCGCTACGTACTGGTTCACGAAGAAGCGCGAGCGCGAAGCGGACTTGCGGAAGGAAAAGCTTCAGCACTACAAAGACTTCGTGGCTGCACTAAGCGGTGTCATTTCGGGCGAGTCCACGCCTGATGCACAGAGGGCGTTCTCACGTGCGTGCAACAGTCTGAACCTTATTGCCCCGCAAGCGGTCATAAAAGCGCTAAGAGAATTTCAGGAAGAGATCAAGGTTTCGAATACGGACCGAAGTAAGGATCGTCACGACCGCCTGATGTCGCGGCTCTTCCTTGAAATTCGACGGGACCTTCAGGTCGCGCCAAACGACGACGAATCGACCTTTGCCGTCGGTCTATTTGCCTCCGGCGTCCCAGCGGACCGTTCCTGAGAGGGTGGCTGCCAACTGACATCGGGCGGACTCTTCCTGAAGTAAGCGAGCAAATCTATGAACGTGCTCAACGAAGCGAAAGACATCGCCGAGTGGATCGTGGCTCTCCGACGCCAGATCCACCGTCATCCCGAGTTGATGTACGAAGAGGTCCAAACCAGTCAACTCGTCCGCGACACGCTTGACCAGTTGCACATCCCGTATAAGTACCCGTTAGCCACGACTGGCGTCGTGGCCGCGCTTGGCAGCGGAGACGGACCGTGCGTCGCGTTACGCGCGGATATGGATGCGCTGCCGATCCATGAGGAAACCGACGTCCCCTTTCGCAGCGAAATCGACAACAAAATGCACGCCTGCGGGCACGATTGCCACACCGCAATGCTGCTGGGCGCGGCCCGATTGCTCAAGAACCACGAGTCCGAGCTACACGGCACCGTTAAGCTGATCTTCCAGCCGGCCGAGGAGGGCGGGGCCGGGGCCGATCGCATGTGCCAGGAAGGGGCGCTCGAGGGGCCGAACGTCGAACGGATCTTTGGCCTCCACGTTTTTCCAGCGATGACCACTGGGACTGTTGCCGGCAACCCGGGCATCATCCTCGCCGCCACCGGGGCATTCGAAGTCACCGTGAAGGGGAAGGGCGGCCACGGGGCCATGCCTCACACCACAATCGACCCGATCAGCTGTGTCGCAAAAGTGATTGTCGAGCTGCAGACGATCGTGTCGCGCGAGACTAATCCCTTCTCGCCCACGGTCGTCACGGTCGGATCGGTTCACGGCGGCGACGCTCCCAATGTCATTCCCGAGACCGTCAAGCTCAGCGGAACGTTCCGCAGCCTCTCGACATCGGGGTTGGCGGCGGTGAAACAGCGCATCGACGAGGTCGTTCGCGGAATTGCGGCGACCAACCGCTGCACGGTGACGATCACCTACGAATGCGACTATCCGCCGACCGTGAATGACGAATCATCGTGGGCGTTGGCCCGGAAGGCGGCCGAAGCGATCGTCGGCGCCACGAACATCCATCCCATGGAGCCGATCCTCGGCGGAGAGGATTTTTCCTTCTATCAGCAGCGGATCCCCGGCTGCTTTTCGTTCTTGGGAGTGAGTGCCCCCGACTGGGAAACTCGGCACAGCGTCCATCACCCCAAGTTCAAGGTTGATGAACAAGCGCTGCCACTCGGCGCCGCGTGGCACACCCACATGGCGTTCGACGCCCTTGCCCAGCGGGCAACGTGATGACGGCGAGCGCCCCGGGCTGCGTCCAAGCGCCTTAGGCCGCGCGCATTTGAAAGTCGCGAGAGAACGCGGCCGTGGTCAGGAGGCGCGCCGCTCGCTGCAGCAGCTCGCTCCAGTCGTCAGCAGCTCGGCACCGCAAGAGACGCATGGTGGAGTACCACGGCGTGCGTTCCCGATCGAGCATCCAGCGCCAATCCGCCGCGAAAGGCAACAGCGTCCAGACCGGCTTGCCGACCGCGGCCGCGAGATGAGCGGTTGAGTTATCCACCGTCAGGACCAAATCGAGAGCCGCGAGCTTGGCTGCGAAGTTGTCCAGGTCCCGCAGCGGGTCGCAATCGGAGCCGTCATCCAACGGAATTCCGAAACGATCGTTCGCTTGGATGGCTTCCGCCGCGGCCCAGCCATATTGGATATTGACGAATTGGACGCCGGGAACTTGAAAGATCGGCCGCCACAACTCGAGCGGAATCGATCGCCTGCGGCGCGTCTCCGCGTCCTTCCCTCCATTCCAGGAAATGCCGACCTTGAGTGCGCCGCCCGATCGTGCCAGCGACGATCGCCATTTCGCCACCAGATTTGGATCGGGCCGCAGATAGCCAGTCGTTTGCGGGAAATCCTCAATCTGCCTTCGCGAGAAGCGCGGGAGTGTTCCGAGGTATTCCACCACGTCACACGGTCCGACCGGCGGCAGTGCCTCGGCGTCGGCGGGTCTTGCGATCGCGGAAATCCGCGGAAATGATCGTGCGAACAGCGGGACGAGTCGAGGGTCGCACTCGACAAAACTGGTCCCCGCGCCCTTCAACAGATCGGGAAGACAGGAAGCGAACATCACCTGGTCGCCGATTCCCTGCTCCGAGAGAAGCAAGATCGAACGTCCGACTAAAGCCTCTCCGTTCCAGCGATGCCCAGGAAAGGAACGCTGATTTGATTCGAGTTGAAGCCGCGCTTCGTAGTTGTCCCACCCTGAACCGAGTTCACCGCGCATGAGGCGGACCATGGACTGGTTCAGCTGCGCCTTGGCTCGATGCGGCGACGAGACTGGGATCTCGTCAAGGAGCGTCGACGCCTCGTCGAACTGTTGCAGGTCTTTGAGCGCGGTCGCGAGGTTAAGTCGCGTCTCGTCATCGGCCGGCATCAGCGTGAGTGCGCTTCGATAGCACTCAAGCGCCTGTTCCAGCCGATTATCTTCCCGCAGGCAGTTGCCAAGATTGAACCAGGCGAGGCCAAATTGCGGATTGGCTTGGACCGCCTTTTCATAGGCAGCGGCTGCGGCCTGATGCTCGCCCCATTGCTGCCGGATCACGCCGATGTTGTTGTGCGACGGCGCGTGATCGGGCCAAAACGAGAGCGCTCGCAAATAGTGTTCGAGCGCTTTGGCCGGGCGAAGAGCTTCCTCGCACCGGACGCCACGGAGGTACTCTTCGTCGGCACTTGCCATCAGCCCGCCCCCTGAACGAAGGGTCACTTCAAGAAAATGACGAGTCGCGCACTTCTTGCGAGCAACCCTTAGCAACCGCGCGTTGCAGCCAACATAAAGATCGTCTGGCCAGATCGATGGCGTGCAGCTCAATCTAAAAGGAAATCTACCTATTAAATTGTGTAAAGCATCTAGGTTATCGACGGGGCGCAAACGATGCATTTTAGGGGCGGTTCTGATTGGCCGAAGCTCTTGCCATTTCTCCTAGGCTTCCTATCCAAGATACTTTTTCCACCAAGCCAGGATCTGGCGCAGGCGGTGCACGCGCAGGTCTGGTGGGCCAGAGCGGCTGAGGCCGTGGCTGGTGCTGGACGGGTAGCGGACAAACCGCGTCGGCACCTTGCGGAGCTTGAGCGCGACAAAAACTTGCTCCGCTTGCTCGACGTTGCAACGCAGATCACCCTCGCTGTGGATAATCAGGGTCGGCGTCTTGACGTTGCCGAAGTGTTTGAGCGGGCTTTGTTGCCAGATCGCCTCGGTGTTGTCCCAGCTATTGCCGTCCCAATATTCGCCCGGAACGAGCGGCAAGTCGCTCGAACCGACCATGCTCACCAGGTTGGAAACGCAGCGGTCGGTGACGGCGGCGGCGAACTCATCAGTGTGAGAAATCGCCCAGTTGGTCATGTATCCGCCGTAGCTGCCTCCCATCACCCCTAGGCGAGCCGTGTCGACGTAGGGCAGACTCTTTATGAAGCGAATCACCGCTTGCACGTCGTGCCAGTCGGCCTCGCCCCAATTCCCTTTGATGGCTGTGCAGTGCGCGTCGCCGTAGCCTTTGCTGCCGCGCGGATTGCTGTAGACGACTACGTAGCCCGCGGCGGCCAGCACCTGAAATTCGTGGAAGAAGGTCTCGCCGTACTGCGCGTGAGGGCCGCCGTGGATTTCGAGCACCGCCGGATATTTCCGACCGGCCTTGAAGCCCAAAGGTTTGATCACCCAGACATGCACCTTGGTGCCGTCGGCAGATTCGATCCAATGCGGCTCGGGTGCGGAAATCTCGAGCTGGTCGATCAGTGAGGTATTGAAGCGGGTTAAGACCTTTGTGCCGAGCGGGCCGGATGCGTTTGCGAACGAACCAACGGCGACCTCCGCAGGCGTAATCGAGTCGGCGATGGTGAGCGCCGCTCGCGTCCCGTCGGCGCTCAGGTTGCCGAGAGAAATGATCGAGCGGCCTTTTGTGTGAAACGTCAGCGTTCCGCCGGCGGCGGGAATCGAGGCGACGTGCGATTCGCCGTGCCAGCCGATGTTCGTGAAAATGCGGCGACTGTCGGGGCTCCACTCGATCTGTGCGCCGAACGCCGGGTCGGCACTGTCGCTCAAAGTCGCGGCCGAGAGGCAATAGTCTTCGCTCCCCGTCAGGTCGCGCGTGCGATCGCTTTTCAGGTCGTAAAGATAGAGCCGCGTATTGTGTACGCCCCACGACTCTTTCCCCTCGCGTCCGGCAAAGGCGATCGACCGTCCGTCGGGCGACCAGCGGACCGCCTGCTTCGGCCCCAGGGGGAGTCCTGCGATTTTCTCGGACTTGCCCGTTTTCGCGTCGACGCGCAGCAGGTCATCTTTCCACCAGGCCATGAGCGGCTCGCGGTTGAGATTCACCGCCATCACCAGCTCCGACGAGTCGGGGGCCCAGTCGAAATCGAATGAGGCGCCTCGTTCGCGGCGGAGCAAGCGATGCTCGCCCGTCGCCACGTCGACGATGTGCAACTGAAATCGCTGCCCGCAGAAATACCCGTCGCCGTCGAGCCGGTAGTAAAAGTCGTCGATGATCTGAGGCGGAACGCTCGCCCCGCTCGACTCGCGCGCTTTTTCAGCCTCTTTGGTTCGCTCTGCTTCCGTTTCCCGGTAGGCGACCGCGAGCAGGCGGCCGTCGGGCGACCATTTGAAACTCTTGATTGCCCCTTCGGGAAACCTGGTCAGCGGCGTGGCTTCGCCCCCGGATGCGGCCATCAGAAAAATTTGCGGCTTGGGTTTGTCGCGTGCCGAGATGAACGCGATTTGCTTCCCCTCGGGCGACCAGCGGCCGTGCGAATCGCGCTTCCCCGACGTGAACTGCCGCGGCTCTGCAGCCGAATTCGAGTTGGAGCGTGCGCCCTCACTCGCGACGACCCACAGGTTCGTCTTGTATTCGTTCTTCTCACCGACGTGCTTTTCGACGAACAAGATCGTGGACCCGTCGGGCGAGAGTTGGGGATCGGAAACGACATGCAGCCGAAGCAGGTCCTCGGCAGTAATCGCCCGGTCACCCTGCGCACGTCGGGCCGTTAGGACTGCGCCTCGAGACGCTGTGTTCATTGAGTTTGCCAGTTTCTTCCGCCAGGATTGGGACTCATCGCTTCAGATCGTATCCGTGCCCGGAATCGGGTGCCATTAGCAGCCAAGCCAGTGGTATTTCTCGCACCTTGACCTGAATAGGTCATATCGCCGGTAGGTGCGACTCGGGCCCTGGAATTTGTTTGCAATGGTCGTGCGGCGGGCCGCAAAATGAGGTGCGTCGAGCATCCGGTGCGCGATGCCGGATCCCCCCATCTCACACTCGACGCCATCCCACCAGGCGAAGGCGATGCGCACAGCGCTCGCCGTCGAATGTCCCATCATGTTGGAGCGCCGCGCCAATGGCTGGCCTACCTGCGACGGACGACAGTTCGAGCGCCACCAGTCTCTTTGTCGTATTAAGTGCGCTCCTCGCGGCGGCCGGAATCGGAGGCCCTGCTTATTTCAAGCAGTTGCGATCTACTCCGGCGAGTTCGACGGTCGCCAGCACCGCGGACAAGCAGGATCCGGCGTTGGACTTGGTTGACGACACGAACTCGGTCCAAGTGATTCGCGAGGCGCTCTCGAATCAGCCTAGTCATTCCCAATTGCCGCGGGGAGCGAGCGAACCAGCCGCCGGCCAGGGGCAAAGGCCGGCCATTCCCGTAGGGGATAGCTCGGATACACCCAATGAGCACCAGATTCACGAGGTCAGGCGCCAGAAGTTGGCCGATGACCTTACGCGACTGAGGCACGACTGGCCCGATATCGAGTTGACATTCTTGATCGCTTCGTTGCCCGATCCTATCGACTCGCACTTTCCGCTCTACTTCGATACTCAACTGGCGGCTATTCAATGGGCGCTTAAAGACTACGAGTACATCCCCGCCCGCTACAACCTGCCCTGGCAGACGTGGCTCCGACACCGCACCGACAAGGTAACGCCTCCGCGAAGTTATCGGGCGCAACCCGGTACGCTCTTGTTTCGGAAGTTCACGGACGGCAGGCAATCGAAGCGGTTACTCGCCTTGCTCGTTGTCGGCGAGACTCCGACGGCCGGCGTCGACAAGGTCGCATTCGCCACGTGTCTCGATTTAATTGATCTCTGGGAGGTGACGAAACCGAGGGGCATCACAACCGCGCAAAAGCCCGTGGAGATCTCGATTGTCGGCCCGACATTTTCCGGCTCATCGTACTCCCTCTCGCAGTGTCTAAAGACGTGGTACAAAGACCGAGGACTGGGCCGGCCGGATCTACCAGCAGTGCGCTTCGTGATCTGTACGGGAAGCGCGAACGCTCGCCAAAATCGTCACATTCTTCAGTCGGAGAAGGACCCCGTTTGCGAATTCACCACAACGCTCATTGATGCCGATGTCGCGCTAGACCAAATTCTCGACTATCTGGGTTCGAGAATCCGTCTCGACAAGATTGCCTTGCTGTATGAAGCAGGGACCGGTTACGGAGCGTCGTTTAAACCCAGTCATGGCGGGCAACGTTCAGCAGAGGTTCTCAGTCTTACCTACCCGTTGCAGATTGGCCGGCTGCGCAACGAGTACGACAAGGCGCGCCAGCTCATTGCACCGTCGCTGCCGACTCCTGACGTCCATCCGAAGCTTGATTTTTCATTCGACCGTACTCCATTCGCAATCGACACCTTGCCGGTTTTTTCGAGGGAAGACGCAGTCCTAACCGAGCGTCAGTTGGCAGCCATTTTGTCGACGATCTCGCGGCGCGACATTCGCGCTGTTGGCATTATTGGCAGCGATGTCAACGATGTGCTGTTCCTGGCGGAGCAGGTGCGGCGATATGCGCCCGACGTGCAGCTTTTTACGCTCGGGGCCGACCTGCTGTACACCACGCCCGAGTATTTCCCGTACACCGCTGGAATGCTCATCGCGTCAACATATCCTCTCTTTTCCAACAACCACGCTTGGTGCGGGCAGGACGGTGAGGAGCTGCTTCCCTTTCCAAATGACCTGTCAGTCGGCGTCTTCAACGCAACGCGGGGCCTGATGAATCGTCGCAAGAAGGACGGCTCTCTTCAACCACTCTATGAATTCTGCCCGCCATTCGAGATGGATTCGAAACTTCCCCCTTTGTGGCTCACGATGGTCGGTCGCGACGGGCTGTGGCCGGTTCACACCTGGAACGATGTCAAGCACGAATCTCTCGGTGCTGAGCAGCCTGCAAAAACTGCCGAGGGAATCGTTAGAACTTTTCCCACCGCAGTGAATGGCTTCATCGTCGGCGTGCTGGTGATTGTCAGCGTGGTGTTGCTGTTTAAGAGTAATCAGCGCGGTTTTTGGCAACTCCAAGGTTGGGCGGATCCACTGTCGCCGACGACAGAGAGATTATGGGCCGCGTTTGCGCCTCTTCCGTCAACGCTGGGAATGGACCCGCAGCAGTCCTCGAAGTACTCGGTGGCGCACGGGGTTCGGTGCACGGCCTTCGGTCCGGCAATCGCACTCTTCTTTGGGTTGATGTCAGCGCTGGTGTGTTTTAGCGCACCGACCTGGTCCATCGCGATTCTAGGTTTTCATCCAGCAGATCCGCGAAGCCAGGCAAGTTGGTGGACCGCTCTGGCCGTGACCGGAGCTGCTCTGCTCGCGCTCTTGATCGCCCTTATCCGTCTATCGCTGCAATGCATGCGGGAATCTCCCCGATTTCTCCCGCGCGCGCTTGAAAAATATCGAAGGCTGATTTTCGTGGGACTCGAGTTTTTCCTTGTTGTCTCGGTGGTGGTATTCGTCGTTTTGTGGGTGCGCGGGCCCTTTTGGATGAAAAGTGTCGTGAATCCGGTGCTCGAAACGGCGATTTTTGCCGAGCGTTGGGGAACTTACAGCAGCGGGCTGTCGCCGATCGTCGCCACCTCGCTATTGTGCGCGATCGTCGCACTCTGGGGATTGTGCCACTTGCGACGGCTGCACATGCTGAGCTTCTACCCGTGGGTCCTTCCCCTTGAGCCACCTTCAATACGAAGTAGCTTTTTCGGCGTCGACATTCCTCTCGATCAGCCTGACGCTTGCGAATCGGCGGTCGGCATCACCAAGCGGGTCGAGGACGTCGAGGCGTCGCTCGAGCGCGCGCTCTTTCGTCCCTCAGAGCTGCCGGAGCGCGTGTTTCTGTTTGCCGTGACAGTTGGCGCCGTGTACTTGTTCCTCATCCGCTGGAACCGAACGCCCGAGAACAAGATTTTTAACTGGTACTTCATCGTAGCAGCAGGCATGGCGATCGCCGCTATCGCATTACTCCAAATGCAGTTTATGGCGGCAACCCGATCTTTTCGGCGATGCCTACGACGCCTGTCACAACATCCCATGCTCGAGGCGTTCAAGAAGGTGCCGCAACCACTCGCGTCGAAAGCGGGCGCCGCTTTCTTCTCTTCGCGCCCGCACCCCGGAGAGCTTGAAAGGTCGGTCCGGCTCCTCACGCAACTCCAAGCAAGCGTCCCCGCCGATTCGGGGTTGACGGACGACCAGAAAAAGCGCCTGAAGCAATACTCCCAAGATGCGCAACAACTCCTTACCGATCTGATGGCGGCGCTGTCCATCCAACACCTGCGAGTCTTCGGACAGGGCGCCCTATTGAGCGATGTCTTGGCGCGAGCGGGAAGAATCCTTGCCGCCGGGCTAACGACTTATTGGTCGTCCCGCGACGTCAGGTCGGAAACTCCCGGGGCGGCCCCAGCAACCCCGCCGGCCGAACCCGGGCCACGCGTCTGGCAGGCCGATGCGGAATTGTTCATCGTCCTGCAGTTCACCACACTCATCCGCCAGTGTTTCGCACAGCTTCGGAATCTCTTGACTTTCCTCGTGGCGACGGTGCTGTTGCTGCTATGGGCGCTCAACTCTTATCCGTTCCAGCCCCATCGTTTGATCGTGATTTTCAGCTACGCGTTGGTACTCTGGTGTATGGCCGCGGCGCTGGTTGCTGTCGTGAATTTCAACCGCGATGAGGTGCTTAGCGCCCTGACCAGGACAACTCCGAACAAGCTGACGCTCGACCGCACCCTGGTCGTGCCCGTACTTACTTACGTTGTTATTCCGTTGGTCAGCCTCGCGGCCGTGCAGTTTCCAGAGGTTAGCGACTCGGCGTTCTCTTGGATCGGCTTCATTCAACGATCGCTGCATGGCTGATCACGCAAGCGACCGCAGAGATTCCTCTGCCCAATTCACGCCGCCGTCCCGTTCGTGAGAAAGCGGCCGTTACAGAGGTCGGCGACTGAGTCGACGATCGTGTCGGGGCGGTAGGCGTAGTTGTCGACGTCCTCTTTCCGCGTGCTGCCGGAGAGGACGAGGATCGTGCGGTAGCCCATTTGGACGCCGCCCAGGATGTCGGTCTCCATCGTGTCGCCGATCATGATTGTCTCGTCGGCCGAGAGCCCCAGCTCTTTGCGGGCCGCACGCATCATCACCGGGCTCGGCTTGCCGACGCTGAAGGCCTTGCGCCCGGTGGCCGTTTCGAGGAGTGCGACGATCGCACCGCAACCCGGACGCATGCCCTGCTGCGTGGGACAATTCGGATCGAGATTTGTCGCGACGAGCTTGGCGCCCTTCTGAATCATGCGAACGGCCGTCTCGAACATCTCGAAGTTGAGCGAGCGCCCTTCGCCCACGACCACGTAGTCGGGGTCATGATCGACGACCGAGTAACCGTTGGTGTGGAGCGCTTGCAAGAGGCCGCCTTCGCCAATCACGTAGGCGGTTCCGTTCGGTTTTTGCTGCGCCAAGAACCGGGCGGTCGCCATGGCGCACGTGAAGACGTGCTGTTCCTCGGCCTGAATGCCCATGCGGCGGAGCTTGGTCGCGACGTCGCGGCGGGTGCGTTGGCTGTTGTTTGTCAGAAACAGAAACGGAACGTCCGAGCGTCTGAGCGTGTTCACAAACCGCTGGGCGCCGGCAATCAATTCCGATCCTCGGTAAATGACCCCATCCATGTCGATCAAGAAACCGCGAGTCATAATCTGCCTTCTCTTTCAGCGTCGCGACTGAGACTCTGTGCACTCGAAGCCATTCGGACCGAAAGCGCACGCGATCCCTCATTTGAGCCTCATTTCCCTGCTTCATTTTCGTCGGGGCGTTTAAGAAACGGTGAATTGCCCCGGAGTTTTGGCATGAAGCGAAGAGTTAGTGCCCCACTTAGTGCAACCGGCGTGCCGATGGAGTCCTCAAATCCGATGACTTGATTCCACGGACCTTCCGCCTTAGAAGAAAATTAGCACTTCAAGAACCGGCGGCGGACATGATCGCTGCAAAAAAGTTGTCGCAAACCATCGCTTGACGACGACTTGCCGGCGGCGAAAAATGCGAGCCTTCTTGAGATCGGTTGGGGACATCACTCTTTAGCAGGGCCCTGCAATGATCGACTTCTCCCAATGGGTTCGGGTTGGCACGTTGCTGGTTGTCGCGGCAATCGGAAACCGCGCGGCGGCTGACGAGGATTGGCCGCGGTTCCGCGGCATCAATGGAACGGGAGTTTCGAGCTCGCGCGGTCTGCCGACTGATTTTGGGCCCGGCAAACACGTCCTTTGGAAGGTCGACGCGTCGCACGGCTCGTCTTCTCCGATCATTTCAAAGGGACTGCTCTTCTTTTCCTCGTACGACGGAGCGCAGCGAACGCTGCATTGCCTCGACGCGGCGACGGGCAAGGAACGCTGGGCGCGTTCCGTGAAAAAGGTCCGGGAAGAAAATGCGACGCCGCCGAACGGACCCGCCACGCCGACCCCAGCAACCGACGGCGAGTCGGTGTTCGTCCTCTACCCCGACGTCGGCGTGTTGTGTTACACGACCTCTGGAAATGAAAAGTGGCGCGTCGACCTGCCGCCATTCCACAGCATGCATGGGATCGCCAGTTCCCTGGTTACGGTCGATAACCTGGTCATTTTTGTGATCGACCAACTCGCCGACTCCTACATTGAGGCCTTATACGCCGAAAGCGGCAAACCCGCTTGGAAGTCCAGCCGGGCGGACGGCTTGGCCGGCGCCTGGTCGACGCCGGCCGTTTATCGACCCAAGAATGGCCCGCCGCAACTGGTTGTCACCGGACCAATCGAGGTGGTGGGATACGACGCGACCACGGGAATGCGCCTGTGGTGGATCAATGGGATCACCAATGCGCCAATCTCCGTGCCGGTGATTTGGCGCGATCGCGTCATTGTGTGCGAAGAAATGGGCGAACGCCTGCCGTTTTCGATCGTCGCGCCCTTTGACAAAAACAAGGATGGAAAGGTCACGATCGAGGAAGTCAAATCCAATATTGCGATGCGGCGGTTGGTCGAGCGGATTGATGCCGGGTGGGGAAATCACCAGGGCTTTGTCAGTTCCGTCGAATGGGACAAAGCCTTCGGAACCTTGCTCAGCAAAGCCGGGCTGGTGGCCATCGACCTGGGGGGCTCGGGCGATGTGACAAAAACGAATGTGCGCTGGTCCTACAACAAGGGGATGCCCTCGATTCCTTCTGCAATCGTGTACGACGATTTGGTCTACACAGTGAAGGACGGCGGAATTCTGTCGGCCTTTGAGGCAGCCACCGGCAAGCTCATCAAGCAGGCGCGGTTGCAGCCGGGAGGCAAGCAGTTCTATGTGTCCCCGGTGGCGGCCGACGGGATGATTTACCTCGTCGACACGGAAGGAAAGATGACGGTGGTCAAAGCGGGGCGCGACTGGAAGCAGTTGACAACAATCGACCTCGGAGAACGGTGCTGGGCAACGCCGGCGATCTGTGGTGGACGGCTCTACGTCCGCACGAGCAAGTCGCTGTTTTGTTTCGGGACATAAGTCGAACCACGCTCAGCCGGCGCTCTGTCCCAACAAGCCTGGTTGTACTTGTCTCTGAAGGCCGCCAGGCGACTTCGTGGGGAATGGGCGGGTCGGAGAGCGTCTTGTCGCTAATCCGGTTTCGGTCGCCGATGAGGAATGCGCGCCTCCGCGACCTCTTGAAGGGACAGGAGGCGGAGAGCTATGGTGCCTCGTGGGAGGACTGCTCCCAGGTGGTTCCAGGCTTTTGCCCCTCGTTATCGATCGGGATGGTTTATGTTCGGCGCATGCCGCGGCGTTTTGTTGATCACAACTGCGGTCGCGGGATTGGGAACCGCGTCGGCAGACGACCGACTTGCGAAGCGCGACGCCCTCTGGGCGGCCGTGCGGGCCGGCGACGTCAAGTCCGTGCAGGCCGCCATCGACAAAGGCGCCGACGTGAACGCCAAGAATGAGATTGGCGTGTCGTCACTGTGGATTGCCGCCAGCAAGGGCAAGCTCGACGTCATCGAGCTTCTGGTCAAGCGCGGAGCCGACGTCAATGTGCGCGACGGCATCTGGTATCAGACTCCCCTCAGCATGACGGCACCCGAAAAGAAGATCGATGCCGCGAAGTTGCTCATCAAGGCCGGCGCAAAAGACGTCGATAACGCGCTCTTTGCGGCAGTCGCAACGGGCAACGCGAAGATGGTCGAGATGATTCTGAAAGAGGCCAAGATCAGCCGGGACGGTTTGGACGCTGCGCTATACTCAGCCACATCCTTTAAGAACGCGAAAGTCCAGGAACTCTTAACCAAAGCCGGAGCGAAATCCCTTCCCGCCGCGTCGGAACACGATCGCGAGGCGTGGAAAAAGTTGGTTGGGACATACGAAAGCGATGGGGGCGCGCCGTTGGTGATCAGCCTCAAGCCGGTCGGTCTCGTTTCCGGCGGCCGGTGGCTCAAGCCGACCGGGCCGGACACGTTTACTCCACTGGGGTCCGAGGGATCTCGCTTTCGCGTTGAGCGCAAGGGCGACGAAGTCGCGCGGATTACAGTGACCCGTTTCACCGCGGAATACAGCTTTTACCGCTTCACCAAGCCAGTCGTGAAACCGGAAGCGGCGGGCGACCTCAAGAACCAATCCGTGAAAACGCCGCGCAACTGGCCGTCGTTTCGAGGGCCGGATGGCACGGGTGTGGCCGACGGGCAGAATCCGCCCGTCACCTGGGATCTCAAGACGGGGAAGAACGTCCGTTGGAAAACGCCGATCCCCGGACTGGGCCATTCCTGTCCGGTCGTGTGGGGCAACCGGGTCTTCCTCACCACGGCCATTAGCAGCGATCCGAACCCCAAGATTCGCATCGGGAATTACGGCGACGTCGATTCGGTCAAGGACAAGTCGAAGCATACGTGGAAGGTTGTCTGCCTCGATCGCGACAGCGGAAAAATCTTATGGGAACAGATCGCCTACCAAGGCGTGCCGAAAATCAAGCGCCACTTGAAGGGGAGCCAGGCGAACTGCACTCCCGCGACAGACGGGCGCCACGTCGTTGTCTGTTTCGGCTCCGAGGGTCTGTACTGCTACGACTTCGCCGGAAAGCAGCTTTGGAAGCGCGATCTCAGCACACTCGATACGAGCTTCGCGATCGACGAAGAGTACGAGTGGGGCTTTGGCAACTCACCAGTCATGCACGAAGGCCTGGCGATTCTCCAATGCGATATCAGCCACGATTCGTTCATCGCGGCTTTCAATCTGGAGGACGGCGCGAAAGTCTGGTCTACCTCCCGCGATGAGATCCCCTCGTGGAGCTCGCCCGTTGTCTGGCACAACGCAGAGCGCGACGAAATCGTGACCAATGCGGCCCAATATGCCCGCGGTTACGACCCGAAGACGGGCGCGGAGCTGTGGCGCTTGGCCAAGAAATCGGAAGTCACGATTCCGACGCCCGTCTGCGGCAAGGAATTGGTCTACATCACCAGCGGCAATCGACCGATCCAGCCGATCTTCGCGATCAAGCCGGGCGCCACCGGGGACATTTCGCTCAAAAAAGAAGAGGAGAAGAACTCGCACATCGTCTGGAGCAAAATGCGCGGCGGCCCCTATATGCCGACGCCCATTCTGTACGGCTCCTACCTCTACACATGCTCAAACTCGGGGATCGTCACGTGTTACGAGGCCAAGGCCGGCAAAGAGATCTACCGGAAACGCATGGGTAACGGCAGCTACACGGCATCCCCGATCGCGGCCGATGGTCGACTTTATTTTTGTTCCGAGAAAGGAGAGGTCCGCGTCGTCAAAGCCGGCCCGAACTTTGAATTGCTGGCGGTCAACGCGATGGACGATTACGTGATGGCCACCCCCGCGATCTCGAACGGATCGCTCTTCGTCCGGAGCCAGCATTTTTTGACTTCGTTAGGAACGAAGACTGTCGGAAAGCAGTGAGTGAAACCAGCGCCACAACTGACGTGACCGAACGGCCACATCGATTCATTTGCCGCGGTGACCGGCCTTCGCCCTCGCCAGGGCCTGCCTATGGGGCTGACAGATGATTGATGTCCCGCCACCGATCAGCGGCCCCTCCGCCTGGTATGGCCCGGACATGGCCAACCGATCCGAATGGGTTGAGTCATTGTCGCCCGCGGAATTGGCTGAGATCGAGTCGGCCAGCCGACGGCTCGCGCTCACCGAAGCCGACTGGGCGACCCTAACTCGGGACGATTTTCCCCTCCCGACGTTGAGTCCCCGTCTGACCCGGATTCTCGACGAGGTCCTCGAGGCGCGAGGCTTTGTGCTGTTGCGCGGGCTGCCTGTCGATTGCTGGGGCCGGCGACTGTCGGCGATCGCCTTCTTGGGGCTCGGCCTGCATTGCGGGAGGCTGCGCTCGCAGAACCGGCACGGCCATCTGCTCGGTCACGTCAAAGACGTGGGGCTCACCAGCCAGGATCCCAGCGTTCGCATTTACCAGACGAAGGAGCGGCAACACTATCACACCGATTCGTGCGACGTGGTCGGACTGCTTTGTTTGCAGCCGGCCAAGGCAGGTGGACTGTCGAGCCTGGTCAGTTCCGTGACGATCTTCAACGAGATGCGAGCGAGCCGTCCGGATCTCGCCCGGGTTCTCTTTGAGCCAATCGAGACCGACCGGCGCGGGGAAATCCCGGCGGGCCAAAAGCCCTACTTTTCGATTCCAGTCTTCAATTGGTACGAGGGCCTGCTGTCGACGATCTACCATCGTAGTTACATCGATTCCGCAAGGCGGTTTCCTGAAGTCGCCCCTTTGTCGCCGCCACAGGTCGATGCCCTTGACCTGTTCGACGCATTGGCGAACGATCCCGCCATACATTTTCAAATGGGGTTTCAGGCCGGCGACATTCAGGTCGTGCACAACCATGCGCTGCTGCACGACCGAACGGCATTCGAGGATTGGCTGGAACCCGATCGAAAACGTCATCTGCTCAGGCTCTGGCTGGCTCCCGAAAATGCACGGCCGCTCCCGCCCGTCTTTGCAGAGAGGTATGGGTCGGTGATTCCCGGCCAACGAGGCGGCATCGAAGTGCCGGGAACGCGCCACACGATCCCGTGGGATGCGAATCCAGGCCAGTCGTGACCAGCTTTCGTCCAAGTTGGTTGATAAACATCGCGCGCGAACCCAACTCGCCGCCCGCTGATAGTTTTTGCTTGAACCGTCTGCGTTGACTTTGCCGATAACTCTAACGGCGCTGTCTTGATTGGAGCGGGCGAGTGGGCGGAATAACCGGTTGATTCCGGAATCCTGGGACGTCCGCTCGACAGCCGGAGCGGGCTGATGCGTTCAAGGTCCACACCCGTCGGCGCATCATCGTGGCCGCGCTCCATTCGCCAATTCGCCGCGATTTGCCTCGTTTCGGGCTGTTCGTGGTCTAATCCGTCGCGATCGCCACCCCCGCTCACTGCTGACCTTTCGCCTGATGCCGTCCGCGCGCGAATGATTGCGCCGGTCTCGCTCGACACCGTCGAGACGACAGCCGGGGTCGCCTCGGCCGATTTGGCCAGCGGAGTGGCATCGCCGTCGCCAAATATCGGTCCTGGCGCGACTCGGGTCGTCGCTGCTACGGACGGTTCGGAAGCGCCGCAGGTTTTTTCGCTGCGCGAAGCCATCGACTTCGGCCTCGAGAACAATCCCCGCTTGGCGGCGGCGCTTGCGGCGATCGAGCGTGCGCGGGGCCAAGAAAATGTCGCGTTTTCGCCCTTTTTGCCGGAGATCGACTTCCTCACGCACGAGGGGATCACTTCGCCCGCCCTGGGTCCGGCATCGGCAGGGGCAACGGGCATCATCGTGCCGACTGCCACCGCGACCCACGGCTACGCGCAGGCTGAATTGCAGCTCCAGTGGACCCTTTATGATTTTGGGCGAACGGGCGGACGCTACCACCAGGCCCAGGCCCGCGAGCGCATTGCCGAGCTGCAATCGACGCGGGCCAGGCAAACGGTTGGCTTTGATGTCGCCTCGGCCTATCTGCTCGCACTCAGGGCCGGCGCGACTCGCCGCATCCAAGAGGAAGCAATTCGCCGAGCCGAGGCCACTCTGCGCGATACCCGCTCGCGCCGCGCGGCCGGCGTCTCAGAAAAAGACGACGTTCTCCGGGCCGAGGTGCAACTGGCCGCGGCGGAAGAAGACGTCGACTTAGCCCGCCAATCGGAGTTAACGGCCATCGCGCGTCTGAACAACGCGATGGGACGCAACGCCAGTCTGCCACTTGTGCTAGTGGCCTGGAAATTCGAGCCACCGCTGAACCTGTCGCTGGTGGAATGCCTGGAGATTGCGGGCACTCAGCGGGCTGAAATCGGCATTGCACGAGCAGCGGTTGCCGCGGCCCAATTCGGCCGCGAGTCGGTCGAAGGTGAATTCCTTCCAAAGGTCTACACCCTGGCAAGTGTGGGCGCCATCGGAGGCTCGAACATCGCCACGGGATCGCAGGAAGGAGCCGGCCTGCACATCGACCTTCCCCTTTACACGGGCGGCAGGCGTCATGGCGAACTCCGCGCGGCCGACGCTGAGATCCGTCAATCGCTCGCCGACGCTCGGACGATCCTCGATGAAGTGACCCTGCAAGTCACCTTGGCTCACCTTGCCGCGACAACGGCGCGCCGCCGCATCGAGCGCGACTATCCCGCCATTGTCGAGGCCAACGAAAATCTGCGATTGGTGCGCAACCGCTATCGCAACGGCCACGCAACGCCGACCGATATCGTGGACGCCGAGGTGGCGCTGACTCGCGCCCAACAGCGGCTGATCTCGGCAAATTACGAGTATCTCGGGGCCCTGGTCAGCCTCGACTACGCGCTGGAAAACCCGCCAGCGTCGCTGCTCGGGCCAGCCGAAGCGCCCAACGGAAACAACGCCCAACCGCCCGATGGGGTACCTCCGCCTCCTCCGCTTCCAAAGCCTGAGTAATACAATAAGTTCCCGCCAGCGAACGAGTCGTGACGGACTCCCAGTGGAAGTTTTCATGCCGGCCGAAGCTCGTCAATCGAACATCTGGCACCGGATGGCCCAAGCCTTGGCGTGGGTGGCGCGGATTCCAGTTAAGGTAGTTGGCGGCCTCAGCCGCGGCATGCGACGGGTGCTTGGGTCGGTGCGCTTTTGGGTGTTCGCAATCGTTTGCCTGCTCGTGCTGCTGGTTGCCTACTACGCCCTCGCGGAAATCCACACGCCTTTCACGACCGAGGCCTATGCGCAGGCTTACGTGGTCCAGGTGGCGCCTCAGGTGGCCGAGAAGGTCGTTCGTGTCCACGTGAGTGAAGGCAGCCGCGTGAAGACGGGCGACCCGCTGTTCGAGTTGGACCCCGCATTGTTCGAGCAGAATGTCGCGTCGCTCGAGGCGAAGCTGGTCGAGACACAGCACAAGGTCAAGCAGCTCGATGCCGACCTGGCAGCCGCGAAGGCCGATCACGAGCGTCTCGTGGCCGATGCCGATTACGCCGCCGCGGTTCACCGCCAAGAGGAGGCAATCTATAAGACCGAGTCGACGACCGAACGCCGCTACCTCGAGGCCATTCAGAAGAAAAAATCGAGCCAGGCCGCCGTCCGCCAGTCCGAAAACAACGTCCGCCGCATTGAAGATGCTCTCAGTGCTCGCATCGCTGGGGAGAATGCCATGGTGGCGCAGGTGAGAGCCGAGCTAGCCGAGGCGCGGTTGAAGCTGTCTTACGCTCGCGTCAAAGCCCCCTGCAACGGGCTTATCACCGACCTGCAACTGCGCGAAGGGGCCTATGTCCACACCGGCCAGGGGGCCATGACGCTGATCGACACCGGTCGCTGGTTGGTCGTGGGCAACTTTCGCGAAAACTCGCTGGCCCGATTGCGCGAAGGTCAGCCTGCTCTGATCGCCTTCCGCGGCTTGCCGGGCCAGCTCTTCGCCGGCACTGTCTCCTCGATCGGTTGGGGCGTGAGCCAGGGGCAGGGTGTGCCCTCAGGGCAACTTCCCGACGTCAAGATTTCGACGAGCTGGGTGCCGCCGGCCCAGCGCTTCCAGGTGCGGCTCACACTCGACGACCCGGAATCAGTTCCGCTGAGAGTCGGCATGACGGGCAGTGTGGCCGTCTATACAGAACCCAAAGGTACGCTCAATAGGGTGACCCGGTTTTGGCACAAGGTCATCGCCTGGCTTTATTACCTGTGAGCAGTTGTCGGAACAGAGCGCGCCATCGTTTCTACACGTCCATTTCCCCGGGCAAGGCGGTTGGGGGAGGTGGCCGTTCTGGAAGGGTCTCCGCCAGCCGAAATCGAGGCCACAAACCGGCGACCACAATCGACGCGCCCAGCCCCAGGAGGATGCCCTCCAGGCGTTCGACCGCGGGAGTGATGCTGCCAAACTCGGACGGGTTTGCCACGATGACCATCGGGAACACCAGCCCCATCTGCAATCCCGCATAGCCATATTTCCCAGTCGTTAGGGTCAAGTAGGTCGCGACAAACTGGCCGACAAACAGCAAACCCGCGAG
>DASZIA010000236.1:0-8472 GCA_035949535.1 Planctomycetaceae bacterium
TTCCCGGCAGTGAGGTGCGGGGCCGGCGTCGCGCGCTCCTGGTCTCTGCCTACCTGGTCGGTGGCCGTGGTGAATCGATCGGAACCGCTTAAGTATGCCGCCAGGCCGAAGTCGATGACCCAGCACTGTCCTGCCGCATCCACCATGAGGTTAGACGGCTTGAGGTCGCGGTGCAGAATTTTCATGCCATGCGCGTAATGAAAGGCGTCCGCGGCATCCGCCATGACTGTGGCGACTGAGCGAAAATAGTCCGCCGACAAGCGCGGTTGCGGGAGCGGGCTGGAACGGGCGGCAGTCTCGACTTCGTCTTGCAGCCGATCGGTTTTCCGCTCGCCGAGTTTCAAGGTTGACGCTAGCGGCTCTACGGCGAGCGTGGCTAAATTCGGCGTCGGGGCGCTGGGCGTCCCCCGTTGCTGGCAACGCACGTTCTTGACGATACTTTCCAGCGTTCGGCCCTCAATGTAGGGCATCGCAAAGTACTGGAGGTCCCCATCGCGGCCTGCCGTATGAATCGGAACAATGTGCGTCTGATGCAACGATGCCAAGACCGCCTGCTCTCGAAGAAACCGGGCCTGCGCTTCGGGAGACGGAAAGTCGCTGCGAATCGTCTTAACCGCCACCCGGCGATTGAGCGGCTCCTGGATCGCCTCGTAAATCGTCCCCATTCCTCCGGCCGCGAGTTTGCGCACGATGCGGAACTCCCCCAGCCTTGAGGGGGGCGGGTCTCCGGGAGCACCACGAAATTCGCTCAATGCTCCGTTCAGGACGACGAAGTCCTGCAGCTTGCGAACCATGTGCGGATGTCGCGCCGCGTACTCTGCGACGAGCGTTGCCGCATCCGTCGTTCCCTCGAGGTCTGCGACGAAATGGGCCAGGATTCGTTCGTCGGGGTCTGAACACATTGAGTCGTGGCTCATCGGAAAACTCATCAGCGGATTGCGCGCCCTGCACGGTGCCGACCGAAGGACCTGGGCGGTGAGGCGAATCGCGAAGCGGCCCTCGGCCCGCGCCGCGATCAGTACGCTACGTGTCCGCTTGTGCAGACTCAGTTATGCCAGGCTCTTCTTCGTAGTCGTGGCATTGTTTACGAAGCCGCTCCATTGTCCGTGCGACGTTTTGATGCACAGCGTCAATCTTCAGTCCCAAGAGCGCGGCGACTTCGACAGCCCGCCGGCCTTTCAGCTTGCATTCAGCGAAACAGGCCCAGGTGAGCGGCTTGCTCCCCTCGCGCACTCGCTCGATTGCGCAGGAGAGCACGTGCTGGCGGTACTCTTGGTCCCACATTTTCTCGAGTGGATCCGCAATGGCGGGCTCTTGTTGCGGCGCGAGGGGTGACGCGCGTTGCCGTTCCGCCTGCCGGTCGCTCAAGCTGCGGATGGCAATTGTTTTGAGCCAACTGCGGAATCGGCCGCGCTCTTTGTCCAGCTCAAAATCGCGGATCGCGCCGACGACTTTCGCGAAGACGTCCTGAACCAGATCGTCGGCATCGGCCGCCGAAAGCCCGAATCGCCGCGCGATACTTCGCAAGAACGGGCGATACAGAGCATCAAATTCGAGCCAACTCGCCTTGTCGGAAGGGTCGCGGACCCGCTCGATCAGCGAGGCTCGTGTTCCCGAAGGGGAGTCGGAGTCAGTCATCCTTTTGGCCCGAATCGCTCGACCGCAGACGGCCGTCGACCTGGTTGGACAGAGCGGTTTGGCGATCATGCTAAGCCCAACTGTGCCTGGAATCCAGAACTTTTCGCGCACGCTTGGGTGACGAGCGGCGAGTGGTCACCCAGCATGTCGATCGGCTCGGATGCCGGAACGCGAGTTCATGGCGGACTCCTGGATTCAAGTCGGACGCTGGCGGTGCGGTGCCCGCTTCGCCGGGTGGGTTAGACGCAGGGGCATCGGTCGAACCGACGGCAGCTCGCGAATCGCGCCCCCATATTCCCACGGCGGCGACAGCCGCAAACTGACACCGCGCCAAAAAGAATCAACAAACCGGTCGAAAATCGCGCGCAGGATGTCAGTTTGCGAGATTCGGGCGGTATTAGCAGGAGGTGCCGAGATGTCTCATCCTCCGCGACTTCAAAGCCGTGATGTCCGCCGGGGCTAAGTGTGCTGGTGTTCAGACTTGATCGGTCGGTTGTTCGGTTCCTACCGGGGTACTCTCATGCGGACTCCAATTGCCGTTCTGATCGTCGCATCATTCACAACCGTCACCGCTCAGGCGAAGGCCGACATCATCACGACATACAACGTTAATGGGACGTTTGCGGATGGTGCCACACTGTCGGGCACAGTAACGATAGACACCACGACCGCCGTCGCCACGTCCATGAACTTACAGATCCCCAGTCCGGTTCTCGGCAACCTTAATTTAGATTCAACACCCTCGAGCTACGTTTTTGCCACGTCCGACATCTCGTCATCGTACGATGTGATCAAGATTCTTTTGGAACCGACCAGCGGTGTCAGCAACTTTGGACAGCTCGAGGTGGCCGCTCCCGGATTCGTTTGGCCCTCAGGACCTATCCCGCTGATTAACAGTTCTAATGAAGATGTTGCGGGCGATGTTACGGCCTACGGCCTATTCAGCTTCACGTTCGGAGTCGGCAACCTCTACGTCTCCCCTTTAACATCTGGCGAGTTGACCCCCATCAACACCCCCGAGCCCGCTATCTTGACGATGCTCGCCTCGGGATTCGTGGCATTCGGTGGGTTTGAGCTTAGTCGACGGCGGCGACGTGGAAGGGCCACTGAACTGTCTCCGGCCAACTGACGAACGTTCTCAAAGCGACCTCCTCCGCAATCCACTCCACTCCACTCCGCACGCACGTCCACCAACGTCGAATGTAATGCCCGATGCGGGCTGCGTCCGCACCGGGCCTTTTTGTTTGTCCGATCCGTTTTCGATTTCGGATCCGCTATCGAGACAATGTCCCCAGGTCGCCCCCCATAGTCGAGCCTTCGTGGTAGTGGGGGCGCACGCAGTACGCCACTAACCAGATCCGCATTGAGAAATCTGTCCACAGCACTGTTCAGCGGCTGGCCGACGGTCGGGGTGCCCGCTTTGACCCAGACTTCGCAATTTTCCTGCGAAACTGCCCTCCCCGTGATTTCCGTCGGCTGATAAACTTCGCCGCTCTGTTGGTCCCGCGGCCGGCAGGCGCTCTCGATTTCAACAAGACGCCCCGCGACCCGACTCGCCGTCGGGATTCCGTCTCAATCACAAAACAACTGATTCGACCCCCCTCCTGGACGCAGGGACCCCCCCCCATGCGGATCTCGTCATTTATTCGTTGTCCCCGACTGCTCAATCGAAAACTGCTGGCCGCCGCTGCTTTGGGGTTGGTTCCCGTGGCGACCTGTTCGCAGCCAATGCGGACCGCTCTCGGCGAGTCGACAACCGTACCGGCCTCGACGGCCGGCCCGAACGTGACGCGTCAGCCGATCGCAGCCGTTCGCCCGGGTCCGCTCAAAGCGGCCGAGTATCGGCTCGTCTATAAGTTCCACCCGAACGAAGACGTCTACATGCCCCTCTCGGTCGATTCCCAGATCCGCGTGCAAAAAGGGCCGGCGGAGCAAATCAGCTCGAATCAGTCGAAGGTCGAACGGCACTTTCACGTGGTTTCGGTCGACCCGGACGGCTCGGCGATCGTCGAGCTGTTCATCGACAATGTCGAACTGAGCTACTCGTTCAACAACGGCACGCCCGTCGTGTTCAATGCCAAGGCGAAGGGTTCTCCGCCCCCAGGATTTCAGACAGTGCAGAGCTGCATCGGCCCGCGCGGTCTGGTTCGCTTTAGTCCGCAAGGAACTGTGCGTCCGCTGCCGAGCTCGATCCCCGACCCGTCGAGCGACCCGAGCGACAGCTTTTTGGACGTCTTGCCGGCCAAACCGGTGCACTTGGGCGACGAATGGTCCGACGACTTCAAAGTCAAAGTGACGGTCAGCCGCAACCTGACCCAAAAGATCACCCTCCGGCGGCGCTACACGTTGGAATCGGTGAACGGAAACGTGGCGACGATTCATCAGCGGATCGTGGAAATCACGCCCGTCCAGGACCCGCAGATCCGGGCTCAGTTGGTCCAGCGCACCCTGGAAGGAACGATCACTTTCGACCTGGAACGCGGCGTGGCGACCGCGCGTGATTTGACCTGCTCGCGCACAGAAACAGGCATCATGGGCGGCGAGGGCATGATCGCCGCAACGACGCATATCAAAGGATCGCTGCGTTAAGGCGAGATGTCGCTGCGCCCCTTGCACGACCCGCTATAAATAGACGAACGACCATGGTAGTCGGCCTGGCGGAGGCCCGCGAACCCCTTCAAACACCTCGCGAACGCCCGAGGAGTCGGGCGGGGAACGGCATGACGGACGGCCAGCGGAAGCGCGTCGAAATCTCTCAGCAGATGCGAAGTCTGCTGATCTCCGCGCGGCGCATCGCCGTCGAGAACGACGCCCAAGCCCTCGTGATCCTCGCCGAGGTCCCTTTCGATTTCGCTGCCATCAAGCAGTACCTTCGCAAAGTCCGGCTGATCGTTGCCAGCGACAAGCTCGATGTGCAGAAGGCGGCCAAGGAAGACGAAATCGACCTCGTCCCCCTGCTCCACGAACCGCAGACTCGCCAATTGCAGCTGAGCCAGGCCCTGCTCGAAGCGATCGCCGACGATCTTCTGCAGCCGGGCGATCGCATCGTCGCGATCTATCCGGTGTACGAGCGCTCGGTGATTGACTCGATCAGTCTGGTCAGCCTCTCCGAACATCTCGCCAAGCTGACCGCGCGAGATCTGCGGCGACTCGAAACGACCGTCCCGCTCGAGACGTTGCGGCTGGTCGTCGACCTGGCAGTCGAGATTGGCCGCGAGGGGCGGGAAGGCAAGCCGGTCGGCACGCTCTTCGTCGTCGGCAATCATCGCAAGGTGATGCAGATGTCGCACGAGCAGGTGCACGACCCCTTCCGAGGCTACAACAAAAAAGAACGAATGATCCGCAACCCACGTGTCCGCGAAAGCATCAAGGAGATCGCGCAGCTCGACGGCGCGTTCGTCATCTCCTCCGACGGCATCGTCTGCGGCGCCGGCCGCAACATCGACGCCCCGGCCGAAGGCCTGACGCTCTCGAAGGGACTCGGCTCACGTCACTGGGCCGCTGCGGCCATTTCGAAGGCCGCTCATTGCATCGCAATCGCGGTCTCGGAATCGACGGGGACGGTGCGAATCTTTCAAAACGGTCATGTCGTGCTGCGAATCGAGCCGATGGACCGCGCGATGAAATGGTACGACGTCGAAACCGAACCCCCCATCGCCGCCGACTAGCCAGGGGCAACGCCCCTGGACCCGGTGCGGTTCACCCTAACGTTCCGAAGACGGTTCGCGCCGCGGGTTGCTGTACGTGCGCATTCTTTAGGAATCAGTGGACTGCTGTTCGTCGGCCTGCAACTCTTTCCTGGCAAGCAAAACGAGCTGATCCCTAAAAAAGCGGGACTGGCTGGTTCATTTGGTGGTCTTCAACGACGGCCACAATAAGGACCGCGAGAATTGCAACCTGCAGAATCGTCCAGCTGATCGCCGCGCGACGCGTGAGGGCGAACGTCATGCACCATGCGACGTTCGCGAGTAACACGGCCAGGAAAACGAACACCGCTAAAGCGACCATAACACCACTTTAGCAGACCCTAATCCGCCTCTCGATTCCTTGTCCGTGCGTGCGCCATTGATTATCCTTGCCGCTGGCCATGCAGTCAGTGCAAAACGCGGACGGTGACACGATAACCGACTGGTTCGTGGCACCCGCGATTTCTCTTGGAATGCCTCTGCCGAGCACGGCTCTTTCGCAACAAACGGACGGGCCGAGGGCTTTGGTCGCGCTATCCCGCCAGCCTCTCCACCTGAGCGAGCACCTTCGATGAAGCACGCTTTCCCCTTGCGAGCGCTGAAAACGCTGACTCGACTGTTCCCGGCCGGTTTGCTTGCTGTGACTTTCTTCGCAGCGCCGATTCCGGCCGTCGCCCAGAACGGCACGAGTGTCAAGCCGGGTGGCGACGCCTGGTATGCCGATCCCATGGACTGGCCCAACTGGCGTGGTCCCGAGCTCGACGGCGTGTCGCGCGAGAAGGGACTCGTCGACCGATGGAACCCGCGCGGGCTGAACGTCGTCTGGAAGCGGGCCGATTTGGGAGGCCGCTCGTCACCCATCTGCTTCCGAGGCAAACTCTACACGATCACGCGGGCGAATCCCGATACGGATATCGAGGGCGAAAAAGTTGTCTGCCTCAACGCGACCACCGGCGACACGATCTGGCAAAACGAGTTCAACGTCTTTTTGTCCGACGTGCCTTCACCGCGCGTCGGCTGGTCGAGCGTTGTCGGCGATCCGCAAACGGGCAACGTTTTTGCCTTGGGAGTCTGTGGATTTCTCCAGTGTATCGACGGGCAAACCGGCAAGACGATTTGGTCCCACTCACTTGCCGAAGAGCACGGTATCATCAGCGCGTTCGGCGGCCGGGCGGCGTTCCCGGTGGTTTCCGGTAATCTTGTCTATATCAGCTCGGTCTTTGTCGACTGGGGCGAGAAATCGCAGCCCGCTCAACGCATCATCGCTTTCGACAAGCGCAACGGTCAGATGGTTTGGTACGGCGACACCAAACCGCGGCCCGAAGACGTTTCGTACAGCATGCCGGTGCCGACCGTCATCAATGGACAGTCGATGCTCGTTCTGGCATCCGGCGACGGCAGCATCTACGGGCTGCAGCCGCGCACGGGCAAACAGCTTTGGTCGTATAACGCGTCGCCCCGCGGGATTCAGGCCACGCCGCTGGTGATGAACAATGACGTCTTTATCGGGCAGGCGGAAGAGAATCGAGACGACAGCACGATGGGAGCCTTTTTCGGTATCGACGCGACCAAGCGGGGCGATCTGAGTTCGTCGGGCGAATTGTGGCGCGACAAGGAAATCCCGGTCGACAAGTGCTCTGCGATTCCGGTCGATGGAAAGATCGTCGTGCTCGATAACGGCGGTTACGGATTGGTCTTCAATCCGAAGGACGGCAAACTCATCGGCAATAAGAAGAAGCTCGACACCGCCAATTCGGCCAGCCCCGTTTACGGCGACGGCAAGATCTATCTCTGCACGCTCGGCGGCATTTGGCACACGATGGAGCTGACCGACGAAGGGCTGAAGGAAATCTACAAGCAGCGGCTCTCGAAACCCGAACAGGGGGAGACGAACGCTTCGCCCATCATTTCGCATGGACGCATCTATCAGCAGTTGCCCGATTGCCTCTACTGCATCGGCCGCAAGGGACAGGATCCCCAGGCCGATCCGCGTCCAGAACCACCAAAAGAAACTCCGACCGACACGCAGCCGACCCCCGATCAGCTTCAGATCGTTCCGGCCGAGTCGCTGCTGCGGCCCGGCGATCGACAGGAATTCAGCGTCCGGCTCTACAACGTCCGTGGCCAATACCTGCGGGACGCCAAGCCGGAAGAGGTCAAGTTTTCGCTCACCGGCCCGGGCGCGATCGACGTCAAAGGTGACTACACGACGCCGACGGAGGCGAAGCCGGTCGCCACGATCGTCAAGGCTGAAGTCGGCACGCTGAAGGGCGTCGCTCGAGTCCGAGTCGTGCCCGATCTCGATTGGAAAGTTGACTTCAACGACGGACAGATTCCCGTGACCTGGGTCGGCGCGCGTTATCGGCACATTCCCGTCGACTATGACCTGATCAAGTCGCTCGAAGCCAAAAACCCACTGGCGCGGAAGCTCTATATCTATCTGTCGTCGGTGTTTATCAACACGGCCCGGCCGGCGCTCAAATTCGACAACAACACGCCGCAACAGACCTGGACCGAGCTGTTGCGCTATCTTGACCTGATCGAGAAGGCGACGTCGCCCGAAAAGGCCAAGGCGGAACTCGATCCGGCCCTGAAGATCCTGGTCGACGAAAAGGTCATCTCCAAGTTCGGTTGGCCGAACAAGAAAGGAATCGAGTTGACCGTCGAGCGCGGGCCGCGAAAGATTACCGGCAACGGCGCCATGCTCAAGATCTCGACTATTCCCCGGGGGGCCCGCAGCCAGTCGTGGTTTGGACAGACCGATCTGCACGACTACACGATTCAGTCCGACGTGTGCGGAGCCACGCGGAACGGGCGCTTGCCGGACGTCGGGGTGATCGGTCAGCGTTATTCGATGGTGCTGATGGGAGACTCGCAGAAGATCGAGATTCGCACCTGGCCGGCACACGACTACCGCATGCGAAAGAGCATCCCGTTCACTTGGAAGCCCGAGACCTGGTACACGATGAAATTCGAGTCCGCGAACAAGGACGGCAAGGTTGTGCTTCGCGGCAAGGTCTGGCCCCGCACGGCTCCCGAACCGTCTCAATGGACGATCGAAGTGACCGACCCCAGTCCGCATCCGAACCTGACGGGAAGCCCCGGCATCTTCGGCGACGCGCAGATCACGGAAATCTTTTACGACAAT
>DASZIA010000237.1:0-8653 GCA_035949535.1 Planctomycetaceae bacterium
AAAAGCTGCTCTTCGCCGTCGAACCGGTCGAGGGCCGTCTGACGGGCAAATACGGCTGGCTCGGCGGTCGCTGCAGCCGGCGCGTCGGGAACTGGAGCGGGCGCAGGTTGTGGCGCGAACTTTTGAATCACGCGCAACAACTCGGCCGCCCGAACCGGCTTGGACACGTACTCGTCCATGCCTGCCTCGAGGCAACGCTCACGATCCCCCTGCATCGCGTGAGCCGTCATCGCGATAATTGGCAGATGACAGCCCGTGATTTTGTCCCTCGTGAGGATGGCATTGGTCGCCTCGAAGCCGTCCATTTCCGGCATCTGCACGTCCATCAGCACGACGTCAAACGCCTCGCGCGCCACGGCGTCGACCGCCTCGCGTCCGTTTTCGACCGCCAGCACGGAATGCTCGCCCTTTTGAAGGATGTGCAGGGCCACCCGCTGATTGACCCGGTTATCTTCCGCGAGCAAGATCCGCAGTTTCGCTGGTCTTGCGTCGCCGGTGGCGATGGAAACATCCTGCCGCGAGGCCGCTGGGATGCGCTTATCGCGGGCGGCGCCGCTCATGGCGGCGAGGATCGCAATCTGCAGCTCGTCGGCCTTGACGGGCTTGACCAGATAGGCCGCCATTCCCAGTCGCCGACATCGCGCGGCATCGGCCTGCCGATCGGCCGACGTGAGCATCATGATCGTGCGCGGCGCGGCGCCCGGCTCCTTGCGCAACTCTTCGACGAGCATGAATCCGTCCATCTCGGGCATCATTGCGTCGGTGAGCATGAGTGGATACGGTTCGCCCGCGGCGACAGCTCGCTGCAATTCCTGGATTGCGGGCTGCCCGCCATCCACGGCGGTTGGATAGGCTCCCCAAATCCGCAGCATTCCCGTGAGGACGCGGCGGTTCGTGGCGTTGTCGTCGACGACCAGCACGCGAAGCCCCTTCAGCTTTGGCGGGGCGGCGGGCGTGGTTTCTGGAGCCGGTGATTTCGCCCGCGCGAAATGCGCGTCGAAGTGGAAAGTGCTGCCGCAGCCTGGCTGGCTTTCGATCTCGATCTGTCCGCCCATCAGCACCACGAGTCGCGACGAGATCGTCAAACCCAGGCCTGTGCCGCCAAAGCGTCGCGTTGTTGAGCCGTCGGCTTGCGAGAACGGGTCGAAAATCAGCAGTTGTTTCTCAGGGGGGATACCAATTCCTGTATCCACGACTTCGAAGTGCAATTGGAAGGCGTCCGAGGACTGATTTCGCAGGTGAGCACGGACTACGACCTCGCCTTTCTCAGTGAATTTGATCGCGTTACCGACCAGATTGACGATGACCTGCCGCAAGCGGCCTGGATCACCGATCACGCGTATCGGCACCTCGGCCCCAATCTCGCACGTCAGCTCGAGTCCCTTGCGGTGCGCTCGTAGGGCCAGAGTCTTGAGGGTGTCTTCCAAGGCGTCGCGGAGCTGGAATTCGATCGGATCCAAATCGAGTTTTCCCGCTTCGATCTTGGAGTAATCGAGGATGTCGTTGATCACGCGCAGCAGCGCCTCGGCGGACGATTTGACAAGGCCCATCGATTCTTGCTGCTCGGCGGTAAGCTCCGTGTCCAACAGCAACTCGGTCATGCCCAGAATGCCGTTCATCGGCGTGCGGATCTCGTGGCTCATGTTGGCCAGAAACTCGCTCTTGGCGGAGTTGGCCATCTCTGCCGCCTCTTTGGCATGCCGTAGATTTTCGGCCGCCTGCAGCCGGTCGGTGATGTCCCGCACGAAGGCGCAAAAGGTGGTCTCCGCTCCCTTGCCGATCGCGGCGATCGCAACCTCGACAGGGAACTCTCGACCGCCGCGGCGCAGCGCCCTGAACTCGATCCGCCGATTGAGTAGTTGCGAGACGCCCGTCTCCTGATACCTGCGCAAGCCCGCTTCATGCTGGGCCCGAAATTTCTCGGGAATAAGCGACTCGGAGAGCGAGAGACCCAGGACTTCCGCGGCGGAGTAGCCGAACATTTGCTCAGCCTGCGAATTCCAACCGGTAATCCGGCCGTCCGAGCCCATGCTGATGACGGCGTCGAGCGCGGTCTGCACGACGGCGTTCTTCAGTTGGCAGGCTTCCTGCAGCTCGTTGGTCTTCGCTTGCAGGTCTTTGGTCCGCTCGCAGACCGTTTGCTCAATGGTCGCGTTCGTCTCTTCCAATTTGGCTTGGCGTTCGGCGATTGCCCACGTCTCCCTGCGGCTGCGCACGCAAGAGTAGACGAGAAAGATATCGATGAACACCACCCAGCCGGCGTGCTCGAGCCAGCGCCATTCGGCACCGGTGACGAGCCCATAAGCCGATTCGGGCCAATAGAGACCGCGCAGGAAATGGTCGGCTGCGACGACGACTGTTCCCGTGAGGATCACGCGCCAATCGCGATAAAAGCTCAAGAAGGCCAACGATCCAAACACGTGAAAATGGGTTTCGATCCGCCCGCCCGACAGATGAATCAACAACGCCGAGGAGAGCATCTGCGCGATGGCAATCACATGCCGCGTGAGCTGTGTGCCCGCTCGGTTGAAGGCCAGCCACAAGGGAAGCGAGAGAATCGCGCCCCCTATCAAGGAAGCCGCCCACACATGGGCATGAGCGCGGCTTTCTGCGCCCGCCCAGGTCAGGGGTGAAATCCAGCGGGCGACGGCCAGCCCCGCCACCCATTGGAACACGAGCAGGCCCGCAAACATGCGGTCGGTTTGACGATAGATCTTCGTCTCCGCCTGCTCGGCAAGTTCCGCGATTCGCGTCTGCAACCGGTTCATGGCGACTTTCTAACTCCGTCAACCGAAGCCTTGGGCTCGCCGCATTCGCCCGGGGCAAACAGGGGACAACCGAAGACGGGCGACTTCGCCCCCGCGACGGCGTCGGCGTCTCCGTTCAGGAGGGCGCAGATCGCATCGCGACCCAAGCTGTCCCCTTCGTGGCCACGCGCGCGCGTGATCCCGCCGCTAAACAGCAATTTTCCGTCGGCGTCGTAGAGCACGACGTATCCCGACGTTTCCGCTCCCAAGCGGTGTGCCAGCGTCCCATCGTCGTCGACGAGCCCGACGCCCGCGATTGCCGCCGCCTGCTCGCGCAGCGGCGTGTTTGCCCAGTCGGAACCGGCGCCCGCGGGCTTCACGAAAACCACCTCAGCCATGACCTTGCCCGGTTTTCGTTCGACGATGTACGTCAACTCACGCAAGCTGGCTCGTGAGCACGGACATTTCGGATGAACAAACATCAGCAACCGTGGCCGGCCCGCAGAGTTCGCCAGCGGCGGAAGCTCGGTGAACCGGGCCGGTGTCTGCCCGGCTGTTCCCGGCCGTGATTTGTAGGACTGTAGCGCTGCCAATCCGCCGACAACTGCGGCAACCCAAAGCAGAGGAACGAAATACGTCATCCGGCTGAGCGCCGCGCGAAGATCGAGGCGGCGCATGGATGTCGAATGGCCGAACATGGTCGGAAGCCCTGCTAGACGGCGGGATTGCTGCAAACCGCGGCAGTAGGATCCGGGCGGGCGGGGCGGGTGGAACTCAGTGGCGGGTCGGTCTTAAAGCCCTTCAACCGTAGGTCCCAATCGTGGCGGGGCAAACGATGATGCGAAAAACCCACAAGAACACAGGGCGAAGCGCGACGGTACAGCCGGTGTAAACGTGAAGTCCCGCATCGCTCCAAGTCCGGAGGTGCCGCTGAAGGCCCGGGAAATGCCGCCGGCCACTGTGAGTAGGCTCGACGGACGACGGGCGGCGACGCTAGCGTTGTCGTGGCAAACGAGTCGCGGGTATCCTCGGGGACTCCGTAAGAACGCGCCCATGTCGTCCGGGTTACGTCCCGGGAAACACCGATTTACCGAGGCCTCTGCCCGTCGTGTCGCAACCATCCCGATTCCGCGGACTGGCCCTGCTGGCCGACTTCCTGCTCCGCTATCGGATCGGACTCTTCGTCGGCGCTGCCGCGATTTCGGCGTTCGCATTCGTCGAGGCGTCCAAGCTCACGCTCGAACAATCAATCGAGTCGCTCTATGCCCTCGACGATCCTCACCTGGTCGACTACCAGGAAAGCAAATCGCTTTTCGGCGGCGATGAGTTCGTGATCGTCGTCTATGAGGATCCGGAACTTTTGACCCCGGATGGTCTCGCTCGCGTGC
Source organism: Planctomycetaceae bacterium (assembly GCA_035949535.1). Lineage (GTDB taxonomy): Bacteria > Planctomycetota > Planctomycetia > Planctomycetales > Planctomycetaceae > DASPSM01. The sequence continues at coordinate 4,136 of DASZIA010000237.1, forward strand.
GCAGCTTCTCGGATCAGCTCAGCCAGGTCCCAGGGGTGCAATCCAAGAGCACCCAAAACCTCGCCGACGTCCTCGCACCGGCCAATATTCCCTGGCTGGTGCGCCCGCTCTTTCAATTGCGACGTGAAAAGCTCATTGAACTGGCGCGGGGCATTTTGATCGGTGCGGACCAGCGGACCACGGGCATCGTGCTACGGCTCTTTCCGGAAGGCAAGACGTCGACCTCGCGCGACGAGACGATCCGAGAGGTTCGCCGGATTGCTGAGGCACACGATCTGCCCGCATACGTCGTGGGCGAACCCGTGCTGGTCCACGACATGTTTCAATACGTCGATGAGGACGGCCAACGACTGTTCTACGCCTCGCTGGTGTTGTTGGGCCTGGTGATCTTTGCACTGTTCCGGAGCGTTCGCTGGGTGGTGCTCTCGATCGTGCTCGTGGCGGCGACCGTCGCCTGGACGAAGACCATCCTCGTTCTGTGCGGCATGCGCCTCTCGATGGTCAGCTCGATGCTCAATTCGCTCGTGACCATCGTGGGAATCGCGACGGTCATGCGGCTGATGGTCTATTACCGCGAACAGCGCGCCAGCTACGACCCGGTCGAGGCCTTCCGCAAGACGATCGTCGAGCTGTCGCCGGCCATCTTTTGGACCACCGTGACCGCGGCCGCCGGCTTTGTCTCGCTACTTTCCAGCGACATCACCCCCGTGCGCAGCTTCGGCACGATGATGACGCTCGGCACAATGCTCGTGCTCTTGACCGGCGCCACACTGTTGCCCGCGGGCGTTCTCTACAGACCCGAACGGGCCGACATCCCGACCGGGACCACCGAGCAACGGCTCGTGGGGGTGTTGGGTGGGCTCACGACGTGGGTCGAACGTTGGGCCGGCTGGGTGATTGGGACCGTCGTGCTGCTTTCGATCGCCTCGCTGTTTGGGCTAGCCCGTCTGAGGCTGGACACGGACTTTACCCGTAATTTCCGCTCGAGCAGCCCGATCGTTCAAGCGCTCGATTTTGTCGAAACGCGGCTGGGAGGCGCGGGGACTTGGGAAATCAATTTTGCCGCGCCGCGCGAGTTGACCCCGGAATTCCTGGCAAAAGTGCGATCGTTCGCCGCTCGGCTGCGCGAACTCGAAACAAGCCAATCCGATGAGCCTCCGCCGGCTCTCACCAAGGTTGTGGCGATCACCGACCTGCTCGATCTCGTTCCTGGTTCGGCCGATGACGCCGAGGGAATTCGCCGCAAGCTTGAGTTGATCCGCGCCTTCCAGCCCGAGTTCGAACCCAGTCTCTACAACGCGGAGGCCGGCCGCATGCGCTTCGTGCTGCGGGCCAAGCAACGCGAGCCTTCCGAGGTCCAACTGCAATTGATCGACACAGTTGGCCAATGGGGACACGAGCAATTCCCCCCGGCCAAGGCGACGGGTCTGTATGTGTTGCTAACGTTCTTGATCGAAAGCCTGCTGCGCGATCAGATCATCAGCTTTGGCCTGTGCGTGGTCTTGGTGGTTGTGATCATGGTCCTGGCGTATCACAACTTGCGGATTGCGCTTGTCTCGCTGGTTCCCAACGTGTTCCCGATCCTGCTTGTGGTGGGTGCGATGGGATGGATCGGCGTGCCCATCAACGTCGGCACCGCGATGATCGCCGCCGTCTCGATGGGGCTCACAATCGACGCCAGCATCTTCTATCTTTACGGATATCGGAAAATGCGGGCGGCCGGACGACCGCTCGCCGAAGCGCTCCGCGAAACTCACCAGGGATTCGGGCGGGCGCTCGTCTTCGGCACGCTGGCGCTCGTCGTCGGTTTTTCAGTTCTCGCGATGTCGCGATTCATTCCATTGGTCTATTTCGGCGTGCTGGTCAGCCTGGCGATGCTCGGCGGGTTGATCGGAAACCTGTTGCTGTTGCCGTTACTCTTGCCGCTGGTCGACAAAGATCCCCAACGGCCCGAGCAGAACCCGGCCCTGTCGGCGTCAGAGACCTAATTCGCATGGCGACCGACCCCTCGCGCGGCGGCCGATGGAAGAGCTGCGTGCCCTTCCTGCTGATCGCTTTTGCGGCCCTTGTGCGGATCGCGGCCGTCGCGTTTTGGAGCGCCCATCTCGCGGACGATCGCGACGACTACTGGACCGTGGCCCAATCGTATGTCGAGCATGGTTTTTGGACGTCGTTTACACCGCTCCCCAATTCGTTTCGGCCTCCCCTTCTGCCGATCGTCCTTGCGGCGCTGCTCAAGTTGGGCTGGGGGACGATTGCGCTGGGCGTGCTGCAGATCGTCCTCGGAACTGCGAGCGTGGCGCTGACGCTCGTCGCGGGAAAGCGGTTGGAGCTCGGACGCCTGTCGCTCGTCGCGGGGGCTTTGGTCGCGTGCGACCCTCTGCTGATCGCCTACACAACCTTCCCGATGACCGAGACGCTGTTTACGTTTCTGGTCATCGCGTTGGTGACCGTCGCGATTCCAAATTCGCTCTCGGTCGCGAAGCCCGAGCGCTTCGGAGTCTCCGTCGGACGAGCCGCCGTGGTCGGGTTGTTGTTTGGCGCTTGCGCTCTGTGCCGTCCAACGATTTGGCCGACAGCCTTGCTAGTAGGGGCGTGGCTCGGAGGGAAGTCGCTACGAGCGCGCCGTATACCGCGACAGATGATCATCAATGCGGCAGTCGCTGCGCTGACGTGCGCGGCCGTCGTCGCGCCTTGGGCGATCAGGAACTACAAGATCCTCGGCTCGCCCGTCGTTACGACCACGCACGGGGGCTACACCTTGCTCTTGGGAAACAACGGGGAGTTCTTTCGGCACGTTGCCGAGCGGCCGCTAACTGAACTCTGGAGCGACCAAGAGCCCGACCGGTTTCAACAGGCCTGGCTCACTCGGCTGACTGCCCAGCGGCAGAGAGAGATTGGCTATCACGCCGACGAACTCGCGCAGAATCAGTGGATGTACCATCAGGCCTGGAAATCGATCGCCGCGCAACCGGGGGTTTTTCTGCGCGCCTGCGCGTTGCGATTCGTTCTGTTTTGGAACGTCGTGCCCTTGCTGCCGTCGAGATCGACGCTCCCCCACTCGGTTGTCTGGGGCTTCTGTGCTGGATACATGGCAGAGTTCATTCTCTTCGTCGCGGGGCTTGCCAGTTTGGCCCGGGGTTGGGACCGACGTTGGGTGCTCTCGCTTTGCGTAATTCTCAACTTTACGGCCATACATCTGGTTTATTGGTCCAACATGCGAATGCGCGCTCCGCTGGTGCCGCTGATCGCGCTCATCGCCGCCCGCGGTCTGAGCACCTTTTTCGATCGACGCAAGGTCAATAAATTCGTTGCCAGCGCCGACACCAGCCCCACTTCGTAACCATTTTCTGCGCAAAGGCTTACAAATCAGTTCGCAAGCGAAAGTCTGCGCGCGCACTGCTTATTGACACCCCCCTCAAAACGGGCCATAATCCGGACCCTTTTTCGGGGACGAAATGCGCACAAATGTCAACCTATTCGAACGGTTGACGAATCGCCCCCTGTCTACCTGTCGGTTCAATCGTTTGTTGTTCGTTCATGTTCCGTCCGTTCTTCCAAGGATCCGGGAGAGCCGGTGACGGGTTGTAAGTCCCACTTCAGCTTCTGGCTGCGCGTGGCGCGGGTGATCGCGCTCTGCGCCGGCATCATGATCGGGCCACCGCGCGCGGCGCCAGCCGACGCCGGCGGCGATCCGGCCGAACGCGCGGCCATCACTGTCAGCGGCACCTATCTCCAGGAATGGGACGATTCCGAAGGACATATCTCGATTGTCCGCGGACATTGCCGGGTGCAGCAGGGCTCGACGATTCTCGAAGCCCAGAAAATGGTGATCTGGCGGTCGACGCAATCCGGCGGCAAAGGGAAACGAGACCGCCTGACGATCTATCTCGAGGACGATGTGCGGATCGAGGAGCCGGGCTCGACGCTGAATGATTCGCCGATGATCGTCACGCTGAACACGCGGGCCGGCGTCAAAGTTCACAGCGCCAATCCCGTGAACGTCCAGCCGGCGCGCGATGACGCGGTCTACGCCCGAGCCAACATGCGTCGTCGACACTCGACCGCCCGCATCATCCGCACGTCGCAGGTGACCGAATCGCCCGAAGGAGGCCCCGAGCTGCGAAGCGAGCAGTTCCTGCGGACGCCGGCCCGTATCCGACGGATCCACATTCGTCCACGCAGCGGAAATGAGTTCTTCATCTCCAGCCAGCTCGCGCCCAACCGCACGCCCCCCGAACAAGTCACCACCATCACCGGGGGCGTCAACGTGCGCATCGAAGGGCTCGACCAACGCATCGGCGGCAAACCGGTGGGAATGGTCGAGCTGTCGGCTGACCGCATGGTGATCTGGTCGCGAGGCGACATTGCCGCCGGCGTGAGCGAAGGAGTGGTGCAGTCGCAGGACGAGCCGTTCGAGATCTACCTGGAAGGAAACATCATCATTCGGCAGGGCGATCCGAACAACGGCCTATTGATGCGCGAAGCTCACGCGGAATACGCCACATTCGACGCGCG
>DASZIA010000238.1:0-18768 GCA_035949535.1 Planctomycetaceae bacterium
CTCGCAGGTCGTTTACGGCAACAAGAACTGGGTCCCTTTCTCGATCTACGGAACCACCCCCTCGTATCTCGAGGTTCGCGATTGGCGCGAAATGGACGAGGGGAACATGTTCCTCGATCAGGACGTCCGCGCGGCGAGCAAGGTCTGCGTCGTCGGCCAAACGATTGTGCGCGAGCTGTTCAACGGCGAGCCGGCGCTGGGCAAGGAGATCCGCATTCAAAACGTCGGCTTCAAGATCGTCGGGGTCCTCTCGCGCAAAGGCGCGAACATGATGGGCATGGACCAGGACGATATCGTGCTGGCCCCCTGGACGACCATCAAATATCGGGTCAGCAACAGCACCCTCTCGAACGTCAACCAAAGCGCGGCCGCCGCGGCCTCGACCGATCCTACGGCCAGCGCCAACACGGTCAATACGCTCAACAACCTCTACCCGCAGGCCACGGCGCTCTACCCGACGGCCTCGGCCGCACAGACCGCCGACACGCCGCAGCCGGTCCGCTTCGCGAACATCGATCAGATCATGGCCAAGGCGGGCTCGACCGAGGAAATCCCAGCCGCCATCGCCGAAATGACGGCCTTGTTGAAGGAACGGCATCGCATCAAGGCCGATCAGGCGGAAGACTTCGTGATCCGCGACATGACCGAAATGACGAACACTCTCTCCTCAACCTCCGCCCTGATGGGAAGCTTGCTGTTGTGCGTGGCCCTGATCTCGCTGATCGTCGGCGGCGTCGGAATTATGAACATCATGCTGGTCTCGGTCACGGAACGGACGCGCGAGATCGGCCTGCGGATGGCGGTCGGCGCGCGGGCCGCCAACATCCTGCGGCAGTTCCTGATCGAAGCGGTCGTGCTCTGCCTGATCGGCGGAGCCATCGGCATTTTGATCGGCCGCACCTGCTCGATCATGGTGCAGCGAATCCTGCACTGGCCGACCGAAACCTCGGTCCCCGCCGTCGTGGCAGCCGTTTTAGTCTCAGCCAGCGTCGGCATCGTCTTCGGCTACTATCCCGCCTGGAAGGCCTCGCGCCTCGACCCAATCGAAGCGTTGCGTTACGAGTGAGGCAGCGCCGCCGGTTCGCTGGGCTGCGCGATTGAAGTCAGGTCGAGCCGCAGCGCGAGGGCGATTTCAGGAGCAAATTCTGAACGACTATCGCTTACGCGATTTTTCTGTCGGATTCGGTGCACTTGTGCGTCCTTGCAACAGCGCGTTGCTGACCGGTCGGAGGACATTGGGTTCGGCGGGCAGCTTCACGACGACTTCGCGCGACGCGTCTTCCGTCGTGATCGTTTTATGTCCGTCTTGATATCCATACGCCATCGCCACTAATAGCAGTTTTCCGTCAGGAACGGCTGATAGGCGGAACCGACCCGATTCATCGGACGTCGTCTGTGGGCCGCCGAAATCATGAATGCGCAGACTCGCTCCGCGAATCGGATGCCCATCGGCGTCGACGACTCGGCCCGAGAGCGTGCGCGTGGAGCGGGCAAGTCGGAGTTGGAGCGTCACGTCTTGAGCACCGAGCGTCACGCGCTCCGACCAGGCGCCGGCATAACCCGGAGCGTTCGCATAGACGGCGATTTGCATCCCGGGGGATAGCCCTGTGAACGTGCCGCGGCCGTCCTGGTCGACTTGAGTGGGTCTCTCTGGCAAGTTGCTCACAAACTTCCACGCGGCATACTCGATCGAATCAATCAGGTTGATCGACAGGCCGAGCGCGGCGCCGGGCACCGGTTTGCCGTCTGAGCCAATCACCCGTCCGACGACACTCACCGCAGGGGCGGCTTGCAAGTCGACGGTCATGCGTTCGGTTTTGGATTTCAGGCTGATCGGTACGGGCGCCGGAACGGCGTATCCCTCGGCATGCACAATCAGGGTCACCTGGTCGCGGCGCCCGCGCTGGGCAATTTGCCCAAGATCGATGTCATGGTTTTGACGGGCCAATCCGCCACTTTGCAGCCACTTATGTGTCTGGCGATCCACCAGGTAGTAATGAGCATTCGACGGTGCCTTGCCATCAGACGTGCGGAGTTGAATCGTCACCCGATTTTCCGAGCGATTGTAGAGGGACTGCTGCGGCAGAAAGATGTCGGCGTTTGTCGAACCGGCCTCGAGGAGCCTCGTGATCTCGCTGCCGTCTTCTGCCCGGAACGACAGGCTGACGTGCCCTCCTGGCAATCCGGTCAGACGGAACGAGCCGTTGCGGTCGGTTTTGGTCTCGCGCTTCGTTCCATTGATGTACGAGACGAGCACGTCGGGGATCGGCTTGCGATTTTGATCGTGGACGAGCCCGCTGATTTCCCCGTTCGGAGCGTCGAGCTGGAAATCGGGCAGGGTGATCGGCGCGGGATTCTCGACGCGAAAGATCTGTGAGTCGGCACCGTCGCCGCTGGGGGAGTCAACGCGAACGAGAACCGTATCGCCCACGCGAACGTGTTTCACGGTGAAGCGGCCCTGTTCGTCGGTCGCACTCTCCGGTCCCCACGGGAATTGCGAATCGGTGCCGTAGATAATCCGGCGGATCCGGATCCGCGCGGCCGGAAGCGGCGCCCCCTGCCGGTTGAGCACGCGGCCGTTGATCGGCACGTAAACAGGCGGCTTGAGCTCGACGACCAGCGGCTCCATGTCCGGACCGATGACGAATTCGGGGGTCCGGGCCTGGGCAAATCCAGGCGTGTCGATCAACAAGAACGCGGACCGCCCCGCGTGGCGCTCCTCGAACTCGGTCTCAAACCGAGGCCCGACCTTTCGTGACCACTGATATGGGTAATTGCGACCAACCAGGATGTGTCGCACGTGCACCTCTCCGATTGGCCGATCACTTTTCGTGCGCAGCTCCACCGAGAGGCTAGGACGCGGTCGAGTGGTCGTCGTCGCTCTTGTCGTCGTCGTTGTCGTCTTGGCCTTCTGTTCCGTCGACTTGAAGACACGACGGCCTTGTTGGGTCGCCGTTCGCCGAGGTCCCCGTTTGAGCACGACGGCATCGGGGGACCTGCCTTCGGAAAGGTCAAACGTCCGATTGGAATCGGGAAGCGATTCGACGTCCGACCGGGCGCTCAGCGACAGCTCGCAAATGCCGGCCGGAACATACAGCGTGAATTCGCCCCGCTCATCGGTATCGGCCGATCGACTAAAGCGGTACGCGTCGTCGTTGGCCACCTTCGAGACGCTAGCGACGACGGCTTCTTTGGCGAGCGGCTTGTCCGTCATAGAGTCAATCACCCGGCCGCGAATGGGGATCCCCTCGTAGCAGCTAAAATCCGCGCGGGCCGCCTTGCCGGCTTCGACCCGGACGGGATCGTGAACGTCGGCGACCAGCTTCGGCTCGTTTTGGGGCGCGTAGAAGCTGACGTTGTAAAAGTCGGGCACAAGTCCATCCAACTGAAATCGCCCGTTTTGGTCGGTCCATGCGAAGCCGAAGCTTCCGATTCGTCCCTCTGACGTCGTGCCGCGCGCGTAAAACTTGATCCCGGCTAGCGCGCGGCCGGTGCGCTTTTCAACGATTCGGCCCTCGATTCGTCCCGCCGGAGCCAGGCTGATCTCGCCCATGTCGATTGGCGCGGCTCCCGACTTCTCGCTATCGGTGAGTCCGTGGAAAATCCTCTGTGTAACCCAGTCCGGATTACGCAGAAGGATCGCGAAGTCCGTTTCTGAGGGAACGCGCAGGCGAAACCGCCCTTCCTGGTCGGTCGACACGTGCGGGAAGGGGTTGTCGACTAAATCTTGCCCAATCTCTGAGATGCCGGCGCTCAAATACCTCTTGTGCAGCAACCGGAGGACTTGCACGCGAACATTGCTCAACGGGTGTCCCTCCCGATTCAGAATCCGGCCCGTCACGACGCGCTCGAGGGGAAGCAGGACCAGTCGCACAGGGTCGTGCCCACCGCGCGCGGAGGAAGAGCCATTCGACTCAGCAGCTTGCTGCCGATGGTACCGATGCTGCGCGAAACTGAACCAACCGAGTCGTTTTTCGTCGTCGATGGCAACCAACGTGACAGCCGCTTCGGGTTCGGCGGCATGGTTCTGCCATCGTCGGGGGAACTGGAACTCCCCACGATCGTTCGTATGCCGCGTCATCTCCAATGTGCTCCCGTGATCGGGATAGGCGCGAACCTCGATCGCTCGAATGGGCTTCCCGTCCGGTGTCACGACGGTTCCGGTGAGATCCTGCTTGTCATCATCAGCGTTCGAACCTGGCGCCTCCGCCAGGCCGTCAATCGCGTCAGCCAGCGCCCCATTTGCGTCCGCGACATTCGCTACGGCGAGCCGATCCGGCCAACAAACGGCCGCTCCGATCAGGCACAGTAAGAATGCCACGACGCCAAGCACGCAAACTCCGGCGGCGGTTCGCGACGGCTCCGGGCTTCCCAGGATCCGTTTGATGCGGGCCGTCAGCCGGCCCCCTGTCGCTGCGACCGCCGCGGGACCCGATAGCCCGCGTAGGCCTTCCAACGTGGCAAGAGCCCGGGCGTAACCCGCGCGGTCGCCGATAGATTCGATCACAATTTCGTCGCAACAGACCTCGCGCTCCTGTCGGATTCGGGACGACAACCACCAGACGGCCGGATGATAGAAGAGGAACGTCTCGACCAAGCTCTGTAGGAAATTGACGAGGGCGTCGTGCCGTCGAATATGGGACAGCTCATGAGCCAGAAGCGATTCGAGCTGCTGGTTCGTCAGCCCCGTCAGTGCCCTCGCCGGCAGAAGAATCGCCGGCTTGAGCCAGCCGACAACGGTGGGAACCTCGGCCCACGCCGATTCGACCACACGGACGACTCGTCGCACGCGCAGACGCCTGCACAGGCCGGCCACCAATCTTTCAATACTGTCCGAGGCCGGCCTTACCCCATGGCGCTTCGCCCGCATGGCCCCGTAGAGACCACCCGCCAACCGCAGCGACAGCAAAGCAACGCCGCAAAGCCACGCCAGTACGATTTGGGTCGCGTGAGCCCAGGTCCAGTCGCGAATAGTTTCGACCACCGATCGCACGGATTCAAACCGCGTGTCGTGGGCGGACTGCTTCTCCGTCACCCGCTGCTCAAGCGAAGTCGTGGGTGCGACCACCGGCCCCACGTTTTCGGCCAGGGCCGCGGCCGGCGAATCTGTCAACGGGGTCGGCGTACGGGTTAGCGTCGGACCGGCCGCCGTTTCTTTGGTGGGCGGTCCGCCCTGAGAATTCGCCGGAGTGATCGCGTGCGCCGAGCGGATGCTTCTGGCCGACAGCCAAAAAGTCGCCGGCGGACAGGCTGCCATGAGGGTGAATGACGCCAACAGCACCGCATATCGTGCGTGGGCACTCGAGTGTGCCAACAGACGCAGCATGAGGGCGGCGAGCAAGCCCACGATCGCTCCCTGCCACACGAAGTGTACGAGCGCCGCACTCAAGTGCGGGATCACCGGTTGTGCCCATTCGAGGAGGATGTTGTTTTCAACGAGGTGCTGGGTCATCGGTCTTTTCCCTCCCTCTCGTCGAGAAGTTTGCGAATCGCAGCCAACTCGTGGGCAGAGCAGCGCCTCTTATCCAAGGCATGAAGCAATAGGAGTTGCGTCGACCCATTGAATGCCCGCTCGAGTAAATCGCCCGCGAGCCGGCGCAGAACTGAGGCGCGCGATTGGGCTGGTTTGTAGCGCTGGGGCCGGCAGCGTTTGTCGCACTCCACAAGCCCCTTATCGCGCATCACCTGCATCATTTTGAGCACGGTGGTGTAGCCCAATGGTCGCTCTCGCAGCATGGCGTGAAGCACCTCACGGACCGTGCTTGGCCCGCGCTCCCAGAGCACCTTCAACACTTCGAGCTCGAAGTCGGTCGGCCGACCGGTCGGTCGTCGTGACATTGTGGATGCCTGAAGTTGAGTTTCGACGTCTCTGCCGCGTGAGTGACGAAATCCTTCGTCACTTGTACCGCCGCCGATTCGTCACGTCAACGAAGGAATTCGTCACCCTGAAAGGTCTCTCGGCGGAAGCATCCTTCCGCCGAGAGGTCGCAATCAACCGGCAGTCGGCGTTACACCGAGTTGCCTCGAAAACCGCGGCCGGGCGCCCGTCTTTTTCAAACGCAGCGAGCCCCGCCGCGACTCTTCGCTGCTTCAACGCCTACTTCCGAGCGGTGGAGCAGCACTCGGTGTTGGCACAGCATTCTGTGTTGGCACAGCACTGTCCCGATTGACAGCAGCTGCCCTGACTGTCGCACTTCTCTCCCATCGCGCAACAGTCGACTTCACTCGAGCAAACTAGGCACAAGCCACAGCAAACGCCCTCACTCGAGCAAATCGGGCACAGCGCGCAACAGCAGTCCTCACCGCCGCACTCTTCGGCCGCGGCGCAACAAGCCTCAGCGCAACAAGCGCCATCGGCAGTTTGGCAGCAGGGCGAGTTCGCCGCGCAGCAGGCAAGAGTCGCGGAAGAGGGTGCGAGAGTTCTTTGCACTGTGGCGAGTCCCGAGAAGACGGCCCCGAACCCAAGGATCGAACCGGCAAACAGTTTGAACAACATGGAATTTCTCTCCAAGAAATGTCGTTTGGAAAATCCGCGGTCACTGCGCACAGACGCGCGCAGTCCGATACCGATTTGGCACAAAGAGAAGATGCGCCCCGTCGACAAGCGGGCGCACTCCGCGGATCAACAGCGCCAAGCGCACTGGAGAAGGTGTGTCGGCGGGCGCTCCGGGTACAGCGACAGCGACGGATTCCAACCGCCCGTCGGAGCACAAGTGATCGCCACCTCGCAGACTACGGCCGGCGCGGCGAGCACCGGTGTGTGAGGCTGCGGGGCGCGTTTCACGGGGAGCGCCGAACTACGCTCGGTGCAGAGCTGGCAAATCGGGCACGCCGGCATCCTTCCGGAATCCGATCGTTGCTCCGTCTGCCGCCGCTGGCAACACCCCCGCGGGCAGCAGGCGCATTGATGGCTGGCACGCTTGCAACAACCCGCCTTGGCCGGGGCGGTAGCCGCGGCAACCCGCGCCGATCGGACGATTGCGCAGCACCATGCCGGCGGCAGGACGATCCCGACCGTCGCGACAAGTGCCAAAATTCTACACAGCCGAAGCATCGTTGCAGGATATTTCAGATCGCCCGGCCGCACAAGGGGATATCGGACTTTCACGCGGTTGGCCGCTCGACGAGTAGTCCCCAATGCCACGCGCAGCACCGAAGCTCGTCGAACCGCACGAATCGCAGGCCGGCCTCTTCCGCCCAGTGGCAGCATTGTTCCGGGCGCGGGCGTATTGCCATCGAAGGTCCGCGGGGAGTCTTGGGGTCGCCATTCCAGTGGATCACGCCGACACGACCCCCCGGCGCAAGCACGCGCCGGGCTTCGCGGAAGAGCGCGACGGGATTTTCAATGTGCAGGATGTTAAACAGCATCACATAAGCAGCGCTCTGCTCAGGACGTCCGCAGCCTTCCGCCACGAAATCGCGCTCGAGGGTGACCACATTCGTAAGGCCCTCGTCGTGACCTCGAATCGCGGTGCGCTCGATCATCGCGGGATCGATATCGAGCGCGTAGACGATCCCCGTCGTCAGCTTAGCAGCGGGGAGGGTGAAGTGTCCGTATCCGCAGCCAAACTCGATGATGTCCCCCGCCGGTGGGCACGCGAGCGCTGCCAAAATACACTCGGGATCAAAAAAAGAGCCCCAATACTCTTCCTCGGGCATCCCGCTTTCGCGAACCTTTCCCACTTGGCAACCCCACCTGCTTCAACTGCCGGCGCGACGCACGACCAGCACCATGAAGCTGTCGGGTTTCGGCTGCGGCCGGTTTCGCGCGTCGCGTTCGGTGCCGAATTCTGCTGTGGGAAGAAACAGCGTGTGGGTCGTCCGGTCGACGCCGCAGGTTTTTGCGCCCGGACGCGTTTTGAGAGTTTGGATGATCTCGAACTTCCCCGGAGACGTTTCGCGGGCCACGGCCAATGAGCCGTCGCGGCAACTGGCGAAAACGTCCCCGTCGAAAGCCGTCGCGTCGCAACCGACGCCGATCGGGAGATCCGCGATGATGTGGCCGTCGTCGGCGCTCATGACGAGCAGCTTCTGCGGATTTCGGCAGCCGACGAAGAGCCGATGGTGTTCCCGGTCGATTGCCATCCCGACCGGGCTGCCCCCCGGAGCCGTCGGCCATTTGCCGACGACCTTCGCGGCGCGGGTATCGACGACCGCGACCTGGTTCTTGTCAACGAGGTTGACGTAGACCTTGCCTTGGCCGTCGGAGGCGAGAAATTCGGGCTTTCCGCCCAGGTCGATGGCGGCGTCTGCCTTGCCCGACTTGGGATCGACGTCCGCAGCGATCGGCACCAGAGCGTTGGCGTCACCGCAAGAGACGAACACTTTGCCGCTGGCCCGATCGAAGATAATGGCGTCGGCGTCATCGGCGGCTTTCACCTTGCCGAGGACCTCGTTGGTCTTCGTGTCGAAGATGACGACCGAGCCGTCCTCTCCGTCGGTGATGAATCCTCGGTTCGCGTTGCGAACGAGAGCGACCCCATGATTTCCCTTTTGACCCTGGATGTCGGCCTTCACCGTGCCATTATTGGCGTCGACGACCAGCGTGTGCGTGGTGCGCGGCAGGTACAGGAGCTTGTTTCGCGAATCGACCGTGACATAGTCCCAGCCCCCTTTGCCGCCAATCTGCCAAACTTGCGCGACATGATAAGGGCCCGCGTCGTCAGCCTTGATCGGCTGCGGCAAAGCCGTGGCCAGTGCGGCGACTGCGACGAGCCCAAGCGCGTGATTGATGTTTGCCATCTGAGTCTCCAACGTTTCGATGTTGCGGAACCTGAGAAGGCGAAAGCGACACGTTCGCGGCGCTCTGAGTATAGCCACGTTCTTTGAACGCGCCGCTTGAACGGCCATGAACTTTCGCTCATCTCGGCCCGATCTCCATTCTTCTGAATGACTTCTTCACCAAGAATTACCAGGTTCGACGATCTCGGTTCGTGATTCGTCCTTGCCAGGACGTTCGGAATGAGCCAACGGCATACGTTCATTCAGTCGATTGTTCATTTTGTCCACCTGCGTTTTCTTTGGTTTCTCGCCGGTTCCTATGTCATTGCCGGCCTGGCTCCCGATCTCGGCCTGCGAATCAAGAACCTGACGTTCGCCGACGTCACGCTGCTGGGCGAACAAACCACAATCACATTGCCCACCGTTCTGCTGGGTTTCTTGCTGTTCAACGCAGGCTTGGGGACGCAAACGGCGGGGCTGCGTGATCTCGCCCGCCACTCGGCGGGGCTGCGTCATCTCGCCCGCCATTGGGCAGTCCTCTTGGTAGGGCTCGTGGCAAATCTGCTCGTCCCGGTCGCCTTCATCCTGGCCGTCACGGGCGGGATGCGGCTTTGGCACAATCCCGATGAAGTCCAGAACATCCTCGTCGGGCTCGCGCTGGTCGCGTCGATGCCCATTGCCGGCTCGTCCACGGCCTGGGCTCAAAACGCGAATGGCGATCTGGCTCTGAGCTTGGGGCTGGTGTTGATTTCAACTTGCCTCAGCCCTTGGACGACGCCGCTCGCGCTGCATGCCGTCGGCTTCATGACGACCGGAGATTATTCCGAAGACCTGCACGAACTGGCCTCGTCAGGCACGGGCGCGTTTCTTTTCCTTTGCGTGCTCTTCCCCTCGATTGTCGGGCTTGGTCTTCGTCGCTTTGTTTCGGACGCGCGGATGAACTCGGTCAAGCCTTCGCTGAAGCTGGTCAATTTCGTGGCGCTGTTGACACTCAATTACTCAAATGCCTCCGTGTCGTTGCCCCAGACGATCCAAGACCCCGACTGGGATTTCCTGGCCGTCACGTTGTCGATTGTGACGGCGCTCTGTGTCTTCGCGTTTGCCGCCGGTTGGGCGATCTCGCGTTTGCTCAAGGTCGAGAAACCCGAAGCCGCCTCTTTGATGTTCGGGCTCGGCATGAACAACAACGGCACCGGCCTTGTGCTGGCCTCGATGGCGCTCGCCGATCATCCGCGCGTGCTCTTGCCGATCATTTTCTACAATCTCGTCCAACACCTGGGGGCCGGAATCGTCGATCGCCTTGTGTGTCGCACACGAACATGAGCGCAAGCATGTCGGGTTAGAGACCTGGCGGGTGCTTCGTCTCGCTTTGCAGTCACGCCGAGCGATGCGCTACGGCTTCGCCGCGCGTTTGTGCGCCAGCAGCCACTCGTAGATTTCGGGATTGTCGTAGGTGGCCGACCAGGAGTCGTGCAGCGCTTCCGGATAGATCGTGAGCTTCGCCTCCGCGTTGGTTCGCTTGAGCGCGTCGACTAGATCTTGCGAGCGTTTGACCGGAACGATTGGATCCTTCGCGCCATGAAATGCCCAGACCGGCATATTCTTTAGGGCCCGTGCCAAGAGCGGCTCGCCCCCGCCGCAGATCGGAATGATCGCCGCAAAGCGATCCGGCGAGTATCCCGCCAGCGCCCACGTGCCGAAGCCACCCATGCTCAAGCCTGTCAAATAGACGCGATCTTTGTCGACTTTGTAGTGGGCGACGATGTCATCGAGCAGGGCGGACAGGGTCACAAGCTCGGTATTCCACCAATGGCCGGTCGGGCACTGCGGGCTGACGATGATGAACGGGAATTGCTTGCCGTGTTCGATGAGTTTCGGCGGCCCGTGCACCTTGACGCGTTCCAGGTTGTCGCCCCGTTCGCCCGCCCCGTGCAGAAACAGAATCAGCGGCCACTTGTCCTGCTTGTCGTAGTCGGCGGGCAGATACAGCAGATACTTGAGCGTCACGTGGATCTGGGCATCGAGCTGAGTGGCGATCTGCTTGCCACTTTCGCCGCGAGGTTCCTCGCCGCGAGCGCCGACACCGCTCAGGCTGTAGCAAACGCCGCACGTCACCAAGAGGACCGCGAATTTCCGCATCGTTGTTCCTTCACCTGGTTGTTTCTTCGAGCCGACCCGACGGATTCGATTATGATCTCCCGAAATCAGCGTTCCAAGCGTCCTTTTCGGCGCGGGCGAGTAAGCGGATCGGAGGAGAGCCATGCGACTCAAAGGAAAGGCGGCCATCGTCGTCGGCGCGGGGCAGACGCCGGGCGACACCATCGGCAACGGACGGGCCACCGCGATTCTCTTCGCCCGCGAGGGGGCCAATGTGCTGCTCGTCGATCGCAACGGCGAATCGGCGCGGGAAACACTCGAGCTGATCGAACGCGAAGGGGCAGGCGACCGTGCGAGCGTCTTCGAGGGAGACGTCACCTCAGAAAACACGTGCCAGGCCATGGCCGACGCCTGTCTGGCCGCGTACGGGCGAATCGACATCTTGCACAACAACGTCGGCATCGGCACGGGCGACCGCGAGCTGACTCTGCTCGAGGAAGATGCCTGGGACCGCATCCTCGCAGTCAACTTGAAAAGCGCTTTCCTCGCCTGCAAGCGCGTGCTCCCGGTGATGCGGCGACAAGAGTCGGGAGCGATCATCAACGTCTCTTCGCTGGCGGCCGTCGCCGCCTCGATCGATCTCACCGCTTACAAAGTCTCGAAAGCCGGACTCAACGCGCTCACACAGGTGACCGCGATTGCCAACGCCCGCTACGGCATCCGCGTGAACGCCATCCAGCCTGGCCTGATCGAAACGCCAATGGCGATCGAAACGCTGTCGCGGGCGCGCGGAATCCCGAAGGACGAGCTGATCCGCAGCCGCCACGCGGCCGTTCCGCTGCGTGGCAAGATGGGAACCGCCTGGGACGTCGCGCACGCGGCCGTGTTTCTGGCTTCTGACGAGGCACAGTTCATTACGGGCGCCGTCCTTCCCGTCGACGGCGGGCAGGGCGCGCGCATCGGCTAGGAAAGCGAACGGGAGGGCGAAGCTCCCGCTGAGCTGTATTTTCTTACCGCGCGGCAAAAAGACGGCTAGGCGGGAGCCTCGCCCTGCCGCCGTCCGACACCTTATTTCCTCTTTCGGAGATTCCCATGCCTCGATTGCAACTCGCGCTTTTGATTGCTCTCATTCTGGCAACCGGTGCAGCCAGAGACGCATTCGCTCCCGGGGACTCGCAGGACCAGAACCTTCAAAAGCAGGATACCTCTGTGACCAGCGCGCAACAAAAATCCGATGAGCCCGCGGCGACCCCTCCCCGACGGCCGCCTCATCTTTCCAAACCGCGAATTCCGCCGGTCCAAAAGGATCACTGGACTCCGGAACAAAAAGCGATCCTCGAGCCGTTCGATCGGCAGAAGCGGCTCTATAACGTCTTCACCACAATGGCCAACCATCCCGAACTGGCCCGCGATTGGCTCGTGTTTGCGAACCACGTCCTGCGAAAATGCACCCTGCCGCCTCGCGATCGCGAGATTTTGATCCTGCGCATCGGCTGGCTCTGTGGAGCAGAATACGAGTGGGCCCAGCACACACGAATCGGCAAGGCCGTCGGCCTCTCCGACGACGATCTCAAGCACATTCAGCAGGGACCGCACGCCGCCGGCGCGAGCCCGCACGACCGCCTCTTGCTCAAAGCCGTGGACGAACTGCACGCCGACTCGTTTATCGGCGACGAGACCTGGAACGCGCTTGCCGAAACCTACGACACGCGCCAGATGATGGATCTCGTCTTCGCCGTGGGCCAATACAACCTGGTCTCGATGGCCCTCAACAGCTTCGGCGTGCAGCTCGATCCCGGCCTGGAAGGTTTTTCGAAGGAGAATGCGAACCAAAAATAGCCGCACCGACCGTCGTGCTACGCGCTGCCCACGCCGGCCAGCACGCTGCCATGCACCAGCGCGTCTTGGAACGTCAGGGCCGAGGCCTGGTCGCCGTTGGCGAATTCGGCCCGGTATTCCTCCCCTTCGCCGATGGGGGCGGTCGCCTGCCAGTTCGCAGCCCGCGTCGTCTCGAGCAGCCGTTCGATGTCGGCCATCTCGGCCGCCTCGCCGCTCTCCTTTGTGGCGATCGTCTCGAGGCTCACGCCCGACAGCAGACGATCCCAGACCTTGCGGCACGTCGAGGGCTTGTCGAACAGGTCACAGCCGACCACCCGCTTGCCGATCACAACGGCCAGGCCCGTCGCCCCGTCGACGTATTTGAGGTGCTCCCGAAACTCGGCCAACTGCTTCTCGTAGGTCTCGAACGCGTCTGACATCGCATGGGTCGGCGACGCGACCTCGCAGGCCGCATTCATCGCGCCCACGGCGCCCCAGACGGCCCCCTGGTCCGAGTATCGAGCGTCAGCCGATTTGAGCGATTGCGTCACCGACGCTTTCAGAGCGTATCGCACGCTCGAGGGCGAATGCGATCCGCTCAGGGCGAAATGGGGCGCCTTGTAACCCCATCGGCCCCGCTCGACGCAACTGACGGGAATCTTGGTCTTGCTCTTGGCAGCCAACAGGATCGACGTGTTGAGAACTCGATTCTGCTTGGCCCCGACGAGTTCTTCCCCTTCGATGAACAGCACGCGCCAATCGCTCTTGTTCTCGACCAAAAGCTCGGGCACCGAGCCCCCCTCCGAGATCTCGTGCACCGTCAGCAACTGATCGCGCATCACCTCGTCCGCCAGCGCGTACTCAACCGATGACTTCGACGGCGCAAACAACGGAAACACGGACAGGGCTTTGAAACGCAGCGGCTCGCCAACTCGAATCTGCGGAAATGCAACAGCCATGTCAGAACCTCCTTGGAAAAGGGGCGATTACCTTCAAGGACGTTGCCAGTCAAGACGCGGTTCGCGGAGGGCAATTGTTCGCCTCGAAGAGCGAGAAGTCGAGAAGTGCCACGCTTGCGTGGCACGGGATTCTATTGACGACCAAGCGGTGCGTTCTCGTCTAACCGCGACGCGATGCGGAATATACTCCAAAATCGGGCGCAATCGTAAACCGCGCCCCGCTAAGCGGTTACGCATCCCAGGGTGCCACTGCTGAGACGCTTCGGCTCAGCAGTGCTCTTCCCGGAAGCTATTGGGCTCACGCCGTTGCTGGCTCAGCTCGCGCCGTTTTCGAGCGATACTCCAGCCGTTGAAGACACTGCTGAGCGACCACCGATCCACAGTGGCAGCCGGCCGCAAGAGCGGGCTAGGCATTGTAGTACGCTGGCGGCCGAATATTCGCGATTGCGCTTGCTCCGAAAATTCGCGACGCTCGCAGGAGAAGCCGAGAAATTCGTCGGACCGAAACCAAGAGTTTCAGAGGTCGCAAGCAGAAATTGTTGAGGCTGTCCGGAAACTCTCGAACACAGAAACGACCGAAGCACTTTAGAGCCGCGACCGTGAGGGAGCGGGGTATTAGGGGTAGACGCGAGCGTTAGCCCCCGCTCCCTCACGGTCGCGGCTCCAAATCAATGCAATTCACGACGACCTCAACCGAGTTGTCCCGGGGCGACTCAGGGAGGCACTTTTTTCCAGGTTGTTTACACGCCCGTGGAAACTCGATCTTCCGCGAAAATCAAAACAGCGGACAATGGAAATAGGCGAGTTTCGCGTGCCGGTCGGCGTGCGCGCCGGGGCCACGACTACAACCGCGTTGACGCGAGAATAATGAAGAGGTTTGAACAGGAGGTCGCGGAGGCAACAGAGGTCAGAAGCCAAGGCGTTGCTCTGCTACCTCTGGGACCTCCTGTTCGAACCCGCCTGCCCGTGGGACACTTTCAGAATTCGGAAGTTGTCCCACGTTAAACCCTGATACACAAATCCGTTACGAAGAGAAGTCCGTGGGACGGGACACAATCGCGGGATACAACACCCGAATGAAATTAATGAGAACATCGAACAGGAGGTCGCGGAGGCAACAGAGGTCGGAAGCCAAGGCGTTTCTCTGCTACCTCTGTGACCTCCTGTTCGAACCCGCCTGCTCGTGGGACACTTTCAGAATTTCGGAAGTTGTCCCACCTTAAAGTGTGAGGGGTAAATCGGTTACGAAGGGAAGTCCGTGGGACTGGACACAATCGCGGGATACAACACCCGATTGAAATTAATGAGGACATCGAACAGGAGGTCGCGGAGGCAACAGAGTTCGCAAGCCGAGGCATTCTCTGTTACCTCTGTTTCCTCCTGTTAGAACCCCGGCCGCCCGCCCGTGGGACAACTTCTGGGACCGTGGGACAACTTCCCGGGAGCAAACTTGTCCCGCTCAAATCACAAGGAGATAAATGAGTTACGACGAAAGCTGACGTGGGACGGGACACTCGCGCGATATGGGACCAAAAAACGTCCCAATGTTGGCTTGATCTCTCCGGCCGGAGATTTCCGTCAAGATCGCAGCCGGGCGGACGAATACCGGTGCACGCCACGTTCTCTTCGCACCGGAGTTTTCGCATGGGCTCGAAACAGGCGCTGTTGCTGACGCTGATGTTGCTGTCGCCGGGGGACAAATCTCCTGCGGCGGCCCCGAAGGATTTGGACCGGTTGCAGGGCGAGTGGATGATGGTCTCTGGCCGAGTCGATGGAGTCGAGTCGGCCGTCACGCCGCCCGACGGCATGCGGTGCGCGGTGCGAGGGGACAAGGTCAGCTTTTTGCACGACGGAAAGGTCGTCGAACAGGTGACGGTCAAGCTCGACCCCGCCCGGACGCCCAACGCGATCGACGCGACGCTTGAGAGCAAGCAGGTCGCCCCGGGGATTTATCGCTTGGACGAGGGGACCTTCACGCTGTGTTACACTGCTCCCGGCAAGGGCCGGCCGAGCGATTTTGCCGCCAAGGCCGGGACGGGACACAAGCTATCGGTGTGGAAACGGCCGACCAAGAAATCGTCGGCAGCCGCGAAGGCGTCGTTTCGCACTTCCCGATCAATCGCACAGTGACATCCTGCTGCTCAATCAGACAGCCTATCAAGGGGGATTCGAACATGGCTGAGTTCTTGTCGCGGCTCAACTTCGGGGAAATGATGGGCTTCATCGCCATCACCGGCGGCCTGCTCATCGGTTTCGTCGCCGTGTTGGGAGGCATCTGGAGCGATGTGCGCAAAAGGGAGATCGCAGCCGGACTGAAACACGACATGCTCGAGCGCGGCATGTCGGCTGAGGACATCCGAATGGTCCTCGACACCGGCAAAAAAAGCTCGGGAATCGGCTGCGATTCCCGAGCGTCGTCTTGCGGTTAGTGATCACGCGATTCTGCGGGTGGCCTTTGTTCAGCCGCCGGCGGTCTTTTCGCCGGCTGCCGGTTTCTTTACGTTCGGTCCCGTTACGGGGCTGAGGATCTTGGTCAAGAGATCGGGCTGATCCTTCAATCGCTCGAGCCGCGCGTGCCGGGCGCCGCCGTGGTAGTCGAGCTTGAAGGTTCGGTAGAAGTCGCCATCCTCCAGCAGCAGGATGATTGGCTGACCCGGCGACTTGCCGGCGGAGAGTGCTTCGTCAAGGACTTTCGAGCTGTAGCGCCGCGTGTTGACCGCGATGATCTTCATGCCCGGCCCGATGCCCGCCTTGTACGCAGGCGTTCCCAGGACGACGTCGCTCACTTCGCCGTCCGGCCCGAGCGACAGACCGATCGAGGAGGACTGGTCGGACCGCTTGCGGAGGCCCTGAACGGCCTTCTCGAAAGACGTCGGCTTGTCGCCCAGAGTGACGCGCCAGCCGCCCTGCTGGAAGCCGTTCAGCGGGGCCTTTTCGGCGGTTTCGGTCACCCGCTGGGTCAGGAGAGTTTTCCAGTCGTAGGGGACGACCGCGTTGAGATCGGAGACGATTTCCGCCAAATCGTAGGGCTTGCACTCGACCTTGCCCTCGGTGCCGCCGTGGAAGTGCTTGCAGAAATCGTCGAGCGAACGTCTCCCGTTGGTGAGTTGGCGAATTTTCGTATCGACCTCGAGCCAGATCAGCGTCCCTTCATCGTAATAGTCGACCGAGCGTCGCCAGGCACTCCAACCGCCGCTGGCTTCGTACGCCCGCATGGGGGCGACGAGCGTCGTGTCTTCGAGCGGCCGCCAGGCGCGACCCTTGGTGTTTTCCAACTGCTGGGCCGTCACGGCGAGATAGTCTTTGGCCTCGTCGAGCGTCCACAGGCCGCTGCGGGCGGTGAGGATCGTGCCCAGGTATTCGGTCAGACCTTCGTAAACCCAGAGGAGGCGTGTGTTGTTGGCTTCCTGATAGGTCGGAGTGACAAGCCCAGCGGGCCGGCGGTACTTGCCGTTCCACGAGTGCACATATTCGTGGGGCAGCAAATAGGCGATGGCTTTGCCGGCTTCGTCGTCGGCCATCGAGTGCTCGGGCATGCCGTCGTCGCTGCATTGATGATGCTCGAGGCCGTGATAACCCATTTTGTCGCTGAGCGTCACCAGGAAACGGTACGACTTGTAATGATGCGTTCCGAAGAGCGCGACGGCCTCGGCCACGAGCTTTTCGTAGCGGGCCTTCTGCTTGGGCGTGATCTCCAAAGCGGCCGCACTGTCGCTGACCAGGTCCAGATAGTGTGCCGGTTCGCCCTTGCCCAGACGGACTTCGCGATGGTATCGGCCCGCGATGGCCGGGGAATCGACCAGCGTCTCGAGATCGACCTTTCCAAACCTGGTCCTCGCGCCGTCTTGCGACTCGATCGGCAGCGAGGTGCTCATTTTCCAGCCGGTCGGAATCTTGAGCGACGCCTGGAAGCCGATTTCGTTGATCGGCTTGCCCTGCGGATAAAGCACAAACTGGTTCCAGCGGATGACGCAGATGTTCGCCGTCTGATCGCCGAAGCCCCCGCGGCCGGCCGCCAGCAGGTCGAGCGCGACGTCGAGCGTCTTGGCCCCCTCGGGTGCCGTGCAGTGGAAAGCGTACATGTCGACGTCATCGCGCCGCCAGCGCACGTCTTTGCCATCGCAGTGCATCTTGAGGCCGGCGACATTGGCGATCGGACCCGACGGGCCGTGCGTCCCCGGAATCCACTTGGGGTAGTAGAGCGTGACGGGGCCTGGCTGCACCGGGATGACCAGGTGCGCGTGATAGATCTTTTGCGGTGCGTCGCTGGCGTCGAGCTCCAGCACGACGGGCGTCGAGTTCGACTCAGCCTCGCCTGCTCGGGCCGTACAGCGGACAAGCCCGGTGCCGGGGAAAAAACTCAGAACTGCGACGCAGACCAACAGCCGTCTCATCGGGACCTCCCAGGTGACAAGCCGGCGAGGGAGACATCCAAACCCTTCGCGGCCGCTCGTGGTATTTTTTTGATTGCTTCCTCGCAACAGTTCAGTTTATCGCAAGCAGTCCGTTGCGGAAGCGTGCCGCCTGGCTTGTGGGGCGATGAGTGGTTTTCCTCGGCAAATTCGTGTCGGCAAAGCTCTTCAGCAACCGGCTCAGATCGCTCTTGGGCGATAGGCATCGAGCTGGTCGGGGCTCAGCCAATGAGTTCTCTAACGACGTTGCCATGCACGTCGGTGAGCCGGAAGTCGCGGCCCGCGAAGCGATAGGTCAGCTTCTTGTGATCCAGCCCCATCAAATGAAGCATGGTCGCGTGCAGGTCGTGGACGTGGACTTTCTTTTCGACGGCCGCAAAGCCGCATTCGTCGGTGGCTCCGTGGACGTAGCCGCCCTTGGAGCCGCCACCGGCCAGCCACACGGTGAACCCGTAATGGTTGTGGTCGCGGCCGTTGATCTTGCCTGCGTTGGCCCCTTTTTGCGGCAGCTCGACCGTCGGCGTGCGGCCGAATTCGCCGCCGCAGACGATGAGAGTTTGATCGAGCAGGCTCCGCTGTTTGAGGTCGGTCAAGAGGGCGGCGATGGCCTTCGAGATATCGCCCGCGAGCGCGCGGTGGCGTTCCGTCAGGTCGTCGTGGCTGTCCCAGGGTTGTCCCTGCCCGTGCCACACTTGAACGTAGCGGACGCCGCGTTCGATGAGCCGGCGTGCGATCAAGAGCTGCCGAGCTTCGACATTCGT